>JAYSLR010000184.1:0-4776 GCA_043725365.1 Rhizobacter sp.
CGAGGCGCGGCTGGTCGAGTTGGCGAAGGAGCGCAAGCCGCTGCTGGCCGACGCCGAGTTCTACGTCGGCAAGGTCTTGCCGCCCCAGCTGAAGGCGCAGCTCGATGCGAACGACGTGTCGACCGAAGGGCAGCGCTCGCAGATCGAGGCGCAAAAGGGCGAGCTCGCGCGCATCAACAAGAATTTCGACGAGGAGCTCGGGCGCCTGAAGAGGCTGTGGGCCGGCGCGCCGCCGGGCTCGCTCGAGCCGCCGCCGGCCGCCTCGGCGCCGACCAAGTAGCGCGCGTCAGGGCGCGAGCTTCTTCTTCAGCAGCTCGCTGACCTGGGCCGGGTTGCCCTTGCCCTGGGTCGCCTTCATCGCCTGGCCGACGAGCGCGTTGAAGGCCTTGTCCTTGCCGGCGCGGTATTCCTCGACCGACTTCGGGTTCGCTGCCAGCACGGCGTCGACGATCGCCGAGAGCTCGGCCGAGTCGCTCATCTGCTTGAGCCCCCTGGACTCGATCAGCGCATCGACGCGTGCCGCGGGGTCGGCATTCGGGTCGACCGGGCCCTCGCCGGTCCACAGCGCGTCGAACACCTGCCGCGCGCCGTTGTTGGAGATCGTGCCGTCGGCGATGCGGCGGATCATCGCTGCCAGCGCCGCGGCGCTCACCGGGCTCGCGGCGATCGCGAGGTCCTGCGCGTTCAGGCGCCGTGACAGCTCACCCATCAGCCAGTTCGCGACCAGCTTGGGCTGGCCGCTGGCGCGGGCCGCGGTCTCGAAGAACGCGGCGAAGTCCTTGCCCTGCGTCATCAGCGCCGCGTCGTAGGCCGGCAGCGCGTACTCGGCCTCGAAGCGCGCCGCCATCGCGCGCGGCAGTTCGGGCATCTCGTCGCGCACGCGCGCGATCCAGTCGGCGCCGATCGCCAGCGGCGGCAGGTCGGGGTCGGGGAAGTAGCGGTAGTCGTGCGCGTCTTCCTTGCTGCGCATCGCCCGCGTCTCGCCGCTGTCCGGGTCGAACAGCACGGTGGCCTGGCGCACGCTGCCGCCGTCCTCGAGCAGGTCGATCTGCCACTGGACCTCGTAGTCGATGGCCTGCTGCATGAACTTGAAGCTGTTCAGGTTCTTGATCTCGCGCCGCGTGCCGAAGGTCGCGCCCGGGCGGCGCACCGAGACGTTGGCGTCGCAGCGGAACGAGCCTTCCTGCATGTTGCCGTCGCAGATGCCGATCCAGGTCACGAGCCGGTGCAGCGCCTTCACGTACTCGACAGCCTCGCGCGAACTGCGCATGTCGGGCTCGGTGACGATCTCCAGCAGCGGCGTGCCGGCGCGGTTCAGGTCGATGCCGGTCTGGCCCTGGTAGTCTTCATGCAGCGACTTGCCGGCATCCTCCTCCAGATGCGCACGGGTCAGGTTCACCTTGTGCGGCACCTGCTCTCCCTGTGGGCCCGCGACGAAGAACTCGACCGTTCCGCCCTGCACCACCGGTGTCTCGTACTGGCTGATCTGGTAGCCCTTGGGCAGGTCGGGGTAGAAGTAGTTCTTGCGCGCGAAGATCGACAGCGGCGCGATCTTCGCGTTCACCGCCAGGCCGAAGCGGATCGCGCGCTCGACCGCGCCGCGGTTCATCACGGGCAGTGTGCCGGGCAGCGCCAGGTCGACCGGCGAGGCCTGCGTGTTCGGCGCCGCGCCGAACGCTGTCGACGAGCCGCTGAAGATCTTGCTCCGGGTCGACAGCTGCGCGTGCGTCTCGATGCCGATCACGACCTCGTAGCCGCGGATCAGGGAAGGTGTGGTCATGGTGTCAGTAGCCCGCCGGCGCGCGCGCGTGCCAGTCGGTCGCGAGCTGGAACGCATGCGCCGCGTGCAGCAGCGTGCCTTCCCGGAAGTAGTTGCCGATCAGCTGCAGGCCGACCGGCATTGATGCCTCGCCGAAGCCGACCGGCAGGCTCATGCCGGGCAGCCCGGCCAGGCTCGCCGGCAGCGTGAAGATGTCGGCGAGATAGCTCGCGACCGGGTCGTCGCTCTTGGCGCCGAGCTTCCACGCGACCGTCGGCGCCACCGGCCCGGCGATCACGTCGCATTCGCGGAAGCAGGCCTGGAAGTCGTCGGCGATCATGCGGCGCAGCTTCTGCGCCTGCAGGTAGTAGGCGTCGTAGTAGCCGTGGCTCAGCACGTAGGTGCCGATCATGATGCGGCGCTTGGCCTCGGCGCCGAAGCCCTCGCTGCGGCTCTTCTTGTACATGTCTTCCAGATCGGTGTAGCGGGCCGCGCGGTGACCGTAGCGCACGCCGTCGAAGCGGCTCAGGTTCGAGCTCGCCTCGGCCGGCGCGATGATGTAGTAGACGGGAATCGACAGTTCGGTGCGCGGCAGGCTCACGTCGACCAGCGTCGCGCCGAGCCTCTCGAACTCGCCGAGCGCGGCGCGCACCGCGCCGTTCACGTCGGCGGCCAGCGCGGCCGGGAAGAACTCCTTCGGCAGCCCGATGCGCAGGCCGGTCAAGGGCTGCGACGCACCCGCGCCGGGGCGCGCGGCCAGCATTTCGGCATGGAAGTCCTGCGGCGGGCGCGGCGCGCTGGTCGAATCGCGCTCGTCGAAGCCGCTCATCGCACCGAGCAGCAGCGCGCAGTCCTCGGCACTGCGCGCCAGCGGGCCGGCCTGGTCGAGGCTGGAGGCGAAGGCGATCATGCCGTAGCGCGAGCACACGCCGTAGGTCGGCTTGATGCCGGTGATGCCGGTGAAGCTGGCGGGCTGGCGGATCGAGCCGCCGGTGTCGGTACCGGTCGCGGCCGGCATCAGGCGCGCGGCGACGGCCGCGGCCGAGCCGCCCGACGAGCCGCCCGGCACGCGCGTCGTGTCCCACGGGTTATGGACCGGCCCATAGGCCGAGTTCTCGTTGCTCGAGCCCATCGCGAACTCGTCGCAGTTGAGCTTGCCCAGGGTCACGACGCCCGCCTCGCCCAGGCGTGCCACCACGGTCGCGTCGAACGGGCTGCGGTAGCCGGCGAGGATCTTCGAGCCGGCGGTGGTCGGCAGTGCGCTGGTGACGAAGATGTCCTTGTGCGCCAGCGGCACGCCCAGCAGCGCGCCGGTCGCGCCGCCAGCGCGCCGGGCGTCGGCATGTTGCGCCAGTTGCAGCGCGTGGGCCGCGTCGACCTCGAGCATCGTGCCGAGTTGTTGGTGGGCGGAAAGGCGTGCGAGCAGATGTTTCGTCGCCTCGACACTGGAAAGGCGCTTTTCGGCCATCGCGCGGCCCAGCTCGGCCACGCCCATTTCGTGGATGGCCTTCATGCGCCGATCACCTTCGGCACCAGGAACAGCCCGTCCTCGACGGCCGGCGCGCTGCGCTGGTTGGCCGCGCGCTGGTCGGTCTCGCTGACCACGTCGTCGCGCAGGCGCAGCGTCACTTCCTGCACTGCGGACAGCGGGGTGTAGAGCGGCTCGACGCCGCTGGTGTCGACCGCGCTCATCTGCTCGACGATGCCGAAAAACCCGTTCAGCTGGCTCAGCATCGCGGCACGTTCGGCGTCGTGGAGTTCGAGCCGCGCCAACTGGGCGATGCGGCTCACGTCTTGGGGGGTCAATGCCATGGAATCAATCGAGAAATCGGGCGGGTTTCTACGGTCCACAAGGGCACGCGGCGGGTCGAAAACCGCGGACCATGCGGTATTATCCCCGGTTATCCACAAGCCCTTCGAGCCTGTGCAAATCGTCATCGTCGGCGATTTGACGCGCGCCCGCAGCGCTCGTGACATGAGCTCACCGGATGCGCGCAATCGTGCCGGTCGGCGCCCCAACCACAAGGTCATCAACCCAATCCGATCCGCCACCGGCGCCGCGCCTGCTTCACTGCCCGCAGGCCGCGTGACGAATCAGCACCTCACACACCATGTTCGGATCCTTTCGGCGTTACTTCTCGACTGATCTGGCCATCGACCTCGGCACCGCCAACACGCTGATCTACGTGCGTGGCAAAGGTATCGTGCTCGACGAGCCGTCGGTCGTCGCCATCCGCCACGAGGGCGGCCCCAACGGCAAGAAGACCATCCAGGCGGTCGGCGCGGAGGCCAAGGCCATGCTCGGCAAGGTGCCGGGCAACATCGAGGCGATCCGCCCGATGAAAGACGGCGTGATCGCCGACTTCACCGTCACCGAGCAGATGCTCAAGCAGTTCATCAAGATGGTCCATCCGCGCGGCATTCTCCGGCCGAGCCCGCGCATCATCATCTGCGTGCCCTGCGGCTCGACCCAGGTCGAGCGCCGCGCGATCCGCGAATCGGCGCTCGGCGCCGGCGCGTCCGACGTGTACCTGATCGAGGAGCCGATGGCCGCGGCGATCGGTGCCGGCCTGCCGGTGTCCGAGGCGAGCGGCTCGATGGTCGTGGACATCGGCGGCGGCACCACCGAGGTCGGCGTCATCAGCCTGGGCGGCATGGTCTACAAGGGCTCGATCCGCGTCGGCGGCGACAAGTTCGACGAGTCGATCATCAACTACATCCGCCGCAACTACGGCATGCTGATCGGCGAGCCCACCGCCGAAGCGATCAAGAAGCAGATCGGCTCGGCCTTCCCCGGTTCCGAGGTCAAGGAGATGGAGGTCAAGGGCCGCAACCTCTCCGAAGGCGTGCCGCGCAGCTTCACGATCAGCAGCAACGAGATCCTGGAGGCGCTGACCGATCCGCTGAACCAGATGGTCTCGGCGGTCAAGAACGCGCTCGAGCAGACGCCGCCCGAGCTCGGCGCCGACATCGCCGAGCGCGGCATGATGCTGACCGGTGGCGGCGCGCTGCTGCGC
>JAYSLR010000185.1:0-1811 GCA_043725365.1 Rhizobacter sp.
GCGACCCGGCTGCTGGCGGCAGCGGTGGCGGCGGTACCCCCGTCGTTGCGGCCACGACCCCGACGCCGACCGAGGCGGCGCGCTTCCTCACCCAGGCGACGATGGGTCCGAGCGAAGCCGAGATCACTCGCCTGTCCGGGATGCAGTACGGCGCCTGGATCGACGAGCAGATGGCCAAGCCGCAAACGCTGCATCGCCTCTACATCAACCAGGCTTCCGCCGACCTCGACGCCGTCGGCCAGAAGCTCAGCGCGACCAATTTCTACGACTCGTGGTGGAGCCAGTCTCTCGGCGCCGATGACCAGCTTCGCCAGCGCACCACCTTCGCGCTGTCCGAGCTGTTCGTCATCTCGTTCGCCAACTCGACGCTGCAGAACCAGGTGCGCGGCGTGGCGTCGTACTACGACATGCTGGGCGAGAAGGCCTTCGGCAACTTCCGCGACCTCATGGAAGGGGTGACGTTCCATCCGATGATGGGCATCTACCTCACGCACATGAAGAACCTGAGGGAGGACCCGACCACCGGCCGCGTCCCCGACCTGAACTACGCCCGCGAGATCACGCAGCTGTTCTCGGTCGGCGAATACAAGCTGAACATCGACGGCACCAACCAGATGGGAGCCGACGGCCGGCCCGCCCCCGCCTACAAGTCGGCCGACCTGGAAGGCCTGTCGCAGGTCTTCACCGGCCTCAGCTGGTACGCGGGCCCGCAGCTCACCGACCGCACCGCGGCGCGCTTCAACGGGCAGAACCCCGACCTGTCGCGCGACTGGAAGCCGATGCAGGACTACAACGAGTACACGCCGAACACGAGCTTTCACTCGATCTCGCAGAAGTCCTTCCTCGGCACTACGATCGCGCCGCAGACCAAGCCCGACACCCTGGGCGACGTCAAGATCGCGCTCGACACGCTGTTCAACAACCCGAGCGTCGGGCCCTTCGTCAGCAAGCAGCTGATCCAGCGCCTGGTCACCAGCAACCCGAGCCCGGCCTACGTGGCGCGCGTTGCCACCGTCTTCAACGACAACGGCAAGGGCGTGCGCGGCGACATGACGTCGATCTGGAAAGCGATCCTGCTCGATCAGGAAGCGCGCACCGTCAACGCCTCGTCGACCTACGGCAAGGTGCGCGAGCCGCTGCTGCGTCTGTCGAGCATGCTGCGCGCATTCAACGCGCAATCGACCAGCGGCCGCTACACCGGCATCGGCCTGACCGACGACCCGTCGACGCAACTGAACCAGACGCCGATGTTCGCGCCGACGGTGTTCAACTTCTTCCGCCCCGGCTACGTGCCGACGAGCAAGACGATCACCGACGCGAACCTGGTTGTTCCCGAGCTGCAGATCACGCACGATCTGTCGGTCGCCGGCTACATGAACTACATCCGCGGCTGGACCCAGCTCAACAAGAACCGCGACATCCAGCATGCCTACACCACGGAGCTGACCCTCGCGGCGACGCCGGCGGCACTGGTCGATCGCATGAACCTGCTGCTCTTCTCCGGCACCATGCCCGACACGCTGAAGACCCAGATCGCGACGGCGGTCGGCAGCCGCGTCATCCCGGCGGCGGTGTACCCGGCCGCCGTTGCCGCCAGTGCACCGGCGGCGGCATCGGGAGCGAGCGGCGCCGCAAGCGCCCCGGCGCCGACACCGACCAACCAGGCGGCCATCGATGCCGCCAAGCTCGACCGCGTTTACCTCGCAGTGTTTCTGTCGATGTCTTCGCCCGACTACCTGATTCAGAAATAAGAGGGAAACGATCATGTCCAAACTCAACGCTTCGCGCCGCCAGTTCCTGCGCACCGCGTC
>JAYSLR010000186.1:0-9348 GCA_043725365.1 Rhizobacter sp.
GCCCGCGGCGATGCGAATCTGCATCTGCACGATGTCGATGCCGGTCACGAGTTCGGTGACCGGGTGCTCGACCTGCACCCGCGTGTTCATCTCGATGAAGAAGAATTCGCCGTTCTCGTACAGGAACTCGAAGGTGCCGGCGCCGCGGTAGCCGATCCGCTTGCACGCCGCCGCGCAGCGCTCGCCGATGCGTTCGATCACCCGGCGCGGGATGCCCGGTGCCGGCGCCTCCTCGAGGATCTTCTGATGGCGGCGCTGCATCGAGCAGTCGCGCTCGCCGAGCCAGACGGCGTTCTTGTGCTCGTCGGCCAGCACCTGGATCTCGATGTGGCGCGGGTTCTCGAGGAACTTTTCCATGTACACGGCCGGGTTGCCGAAGGCGGCGCCGGCCTCGGCGCGCGTCGTCTGCACCGCGTGGATCAGCGCGGCCTCGGTGTGCACGACCCGCATGCCGCGCCCGCCGCCGCCGCCCGAGGCCTTGATGATGACCGGGTAGCCGACCGCGCGCCCCGCCTTGATGATCTCCTTCGGGTCGTCGGGCAGCGCGCCCTCCGAGCCGGGCACGCAGGGCACGCCGGACTTGATCATCGCCTGCTTGGCCGACACCTTGTCGCCCATCACGCGGATCGAGGCCGGCGTCGGCCCGATGAAGGTGAAGCCGCTTCGTTCCACGCGCTCGGCGAAGTCGGCGTTCTCCGACAGGAAGCCGTAGCCCGGATGGATCGCCTCCGCGTCCGTCACCTCCGCGGTCGAGATGATCGCCGGCATGTTCAGGTAGCTCAGCGCCGAACTCGCCGGGCCGATGCACACCGCCTCGTCGGCCAGCTTGACGTACTTCGCGTCCCGGTCGGCCTCGGAGTAGACGACGACCGACTTGACGCCCAGCTCACGGCAGGCGCGCTGCACCCGCAAGGCGATCTCGCCGCGGTTCGCTATCAGGATCTTCTTGAACATGGGCCGCCTTATCCGATCACGAACAGGGGCTGCCCGAACTCCACGGCCTGACCGTTCTCGCACAGGATGCGCGTGACCGTGCCGGTCTTGTCGGCCTCGATCTCGTTCATGATCTTCATCGCCTCGATGATGCAGATCGGGTCGCCTTCCTTGATCGTGTCGCCGACCTCGGCGAACGCCTTCGAGCCCGGGTTCGCGGCGCGGTAGAAGGTGCCGACCATCGGCGACTTGACGACGTGGCCGGTCTCGACCGGCGCCGCGGCCGGCTCCGGCATGGCGGCTGCGGCGGTGCCCGCCGCGCCCGGTGCCGCGGCCGCCACCGGCATCGGTGCGTAGTGGATTGGCGCCGCGGCAGCGGGATCGGCCTTGACGATGCGCACCTTGCCGTCGGCTTCGGTGATCTCCAGCTCCGTGATGTTCGATTCGGAGACGAGGTCGATGAGGGTCTTCAGTTTTCGAAGGTCCATGGTGTGTTCTAGTCCTGTCGGTGTGACGCCGCGGGCGAGCCGCACGAGCGATCAGAAAGCGTAAAGCACCTGCGGGCGCCGATTCTGCGTCGATCTTGCCGCGCCGTGTCGCGAACTGTTCAAGACAATGGCCCGTCGAGGGCCGCGAAGTTATCGGTTTGCCGCATCTCGCCGCCGAACAGGGCAGCGCGATTGCAACAACAAAGGCGACCACTTTACGCGACTTGAACGAACTTGCGGGCTGTTGACAAGAATCAAATCCGTATCGCCGAAATCCCGGGATCGATGATGCGGCGCGCAGGGCTCTCAGCCGATTTCGGCGACCCATTGCTGCAGGTTCGGCGGCTCGATCACCCCCAGCTTGTGCTGCACGAGCGCACCACCGCGATCGAACACGGCGGTGAACGGCAATGCGCCGGTGTTGTTGCCCAGCAGTCGCGCCAGCTCGATGCCGCTCGCGCCGGCCAGCCCGATCGGGTACGAGACCGGGCGCTTGGCGAGGAACTCCTGCACCGGGGCCAGATTGTCCACGGCCAGCCCGGCGACGCGCCAGCCGGCCGAGGCCTGGTCGCGATGGAAGCGGTCCAGCAGCGGCAGCTCGGACACGCAGGGCGGGCACCAGGTGGCCCAGAAGTTCAGCAGCAGCGGCCGGCCGCGCAACGCACTCATGTCGAGCCGGCCGCCGCCGGGCCGGTCGAAGTGCATCGTCCAGAGCGCTGCGCCGGCCGCGGCCTGGCTCGGTCGGGTTCGGTGCCAGGCCACGCCCGCCCCGGCCACGGCCGCGGCCGCGGCGACACCACCGAACAGCACGCCGCGCCGTTTCATGCGCTCGCGACCAGCTTGCGCAGCGCGGCCAGGTCGCCGCGCTGCGAGCGCCCGCCCGCGTCGGGCTTGAGCGCGCCGCGCAGGTCGTCGTGGTCGAGCACGCTCAGGTGCACCGTGACGTGCTCGCCCAGCTCGGTGCTCAGGTGGGCCACGCTGAGCACGTCGACGGGATCGCCGCGCGGCCCCGGCCGGCTGCCGACGTCGTAGTCGATGTGGCGATCGATGAGCGCCAGCTCGGCGGCCTTCGAGTCGTCGCAGAACAGTTCCAGGTGCACGTTGTTCAGGCGCGTCGCGGTGCCGCGCCAGACGGCGCCGGTCAGATGGGGCCGGAACGCCGCCAGCCGCTCCATCCAGACCATCGCGATGCCGCGCAACGCCGCCAGCTCGACCGGCTGCGTCTCGGCGCAGAAGATCGCGAGGTACTGGCGCACCTCGTCCTCGACCAGGTCGTTGGCGGGCAACACGGACGCGCGGGCGCTGTGGCGGCCGAGGGCGCGTGCGGCCCGCCGCTTCGCCGGGCCGTATTCCATGCCTTCCTCGACCACCAGGCGGGCGGCGGTCGCGGCAATCTCCTCGGTCAGCGATGCGGTCATGGCCCGATTCTAGGAAGTCGCGGCTCAGGGCAGCTCGACGGAGGCCATGCGCGCACTGACCGTCCCGGCGCGCCCGATCACGTAGGCCGATCCCGGGCGCTTCTCGAAGCGCTTGGGTGCCGGCAGCATCACCGCGAGCTGGGCCGCCTGCATCCCGCCCAGGCCGGCCGCGCCGACGCGGAAGTAGTGGCGCGCCGCCGCCTCGGCGCCGAACACGCCTTCGCCCCATTCGACGCTGTTCAGGTAGATTTCCAGGATGCGCCGCTTGCCCAGCAGGCCCTCCAGCATGAAGGTGATCGCGAACTCCTGCGCCTTGCGCAGCAGGCTGCGCTCGCCGTCGAGGAACAGGTTCTTCGCCAGCTGCTGGGTGATCGTCGAGCCGCCGACCACCTTCGGTTCCACGTGCGGGATCGCCTTGACCGGCGCGGACTTGCCGGGGGCCGGCCGGTGCAGGCGCCGTTCCAGCTGCTCGTTGATCTTCTCGACCCGTGCCTCGGCCTTCTGATTGCGCTCCCAGGCCTTCTCGAGCGCATCCCACTCGACCCCGCTGTGCTCGACGAATCCGGCGTCCTCGGAGGCGATCACCGCGCGCTTCAGGTGGGGCGAGAGGCGGTCGTACGGCACCCACTGCTGGCTCCACGCCAGCGCATGCTTCTGCGTCAGCAGGCGCCAGGCCTCGGAGCGCTGGAAGCTCGTCGACTGCGGGTCGACCACCATCATCAGCGCGACGCGCGCCACGAAGTACAGCTGCAAGGCCAGCAGCGACAGCAGCAGCAGCCCCAGCATCCGCGCGAGTGCGCGCCAGGGCGTCTTCATGGCGCTGCCGATGCCGCGTTCATGCGCGTGCGCAGCGCGGCCAGCACCGCCGCGGTCGACGGGTGCACGCCGCGCCACAGCTCGAACGCCGCTGCCGCCTGCTCGACGAGCATGCCCAGCCCGTCGCGGCCGCGGCCGCCGTGGTGTTCTGCCCAATCGAGAAAGGGGCGGGCCGCGGCGCCGTACATCATGTCGAGCGCGAGCGCGCCGGGCCCCAGCACCGCCGGCGACACCGGTACCGCGGCGCCCTGCAGGCTGGTCGCCGCGGCGTTGACGACGATGTCGAATCCGCTGCCGCAAGTGTCGAGCGTCGTGGCGTGCAGCGCCGTGGCACCGGCCGCCGGTCGGTGCCGTTCGACCAGCGCGCGCGCCTTGTCGAGCGTGCGGTTCGCCACGGTCACGGCCGCGGGCCGCGCCGCCAGCAGCGGCCCGAGCGCACCCGCCGCCGCGCCGCCGGCGCCGATCAGCAGCAGGCGCCGGCCGGCCAGCGCGACGCCGGCGTTGCGCTCGATGTCGTGGACCAGACCGACGCCGTCGGTGTTGTCGGCGAGCCAGCCGTCGGCGTCGAAGCGCAGCACGTTCGCGGCCTGCGCGAGCGCCGCGCGGTCGGTGTGCCGGGGCGCCAGCCGGAACGCATCGAACTTGAACGGCACCGTGACGTTGCAGCCGGCGGCACCGCTGGCCGCCAGCGCGCCGATCGCGTCGGCGAAGCCGGTCAGCGGGACGAGCAGGCGCTCATAGGTCATCGCCTGCCCGGTCTGGCGCGCGAACTCGGCGTGGATGAACGGCGACTGGCTGTGCTCGACCGGGTTGCCGGCGACGACGTAGCGGTCCATGGGCCTCACTTCGACGGCGTGGCGCTGAGCGTGGTCTCGAGACCCTCCTCGCGCGTGAACTTGAAGCGCGAGGTGATCACGAGCTGGTCGGCGCGCTTGCGCATCGCCGCGCTGAACGGCCCGAACGGCGCCGCCGCGCGCACGATCGCGACCGCGCGCCGGTCGAGCACGCGCGACTTCGACGGCAGCACGATCTCGGTGTCGAGCACGCGCCCTTCGGCGTCGACCGTGACATTCATCGTCAGCTCGCCGTAGAGCTTGCGGCCCTGGTTCTCGGGGAAGTTGCGCGTGCCGCGCTCCTCGATCTTGCGGCGCAGGCGGTCGTAGTACATCGCGTAGACCTCCTCGCGCGTGGACGGGCTGATGTAGCGCTTCTTCGGGCGCGCGTTCTCCTCGTTGATGCGCTTCTCGATCTCGGCCAGCAGCTGCACCAGCTGGCGGCGGTGCTCCTCCTGCGCCTGCTCCTGCGGATCGCCCTGGTCGCGTTGCGGGTCTGGTGCCGGCAGCAGCGCGAGCTCGCGGCGGATCTGCGCCAGCAGCTGTTGCTGCGTCTCCTGCAGCTGCTCGATGCGCTTGTGCGCCTCCTCGTCGGCGTCGCCGACCTCGACCAGCGCCGATGGCGGCAGCGGCGACGTCGCGCGGCCCTCGGCCGCTTCGCCGCCGCCGGCCAGCGCCGCCTGCGCGATCGCCTGGGCTTTCTCGGGCGGCTCGCCGGAGCGCGAGTTGACCAGGATCACCTCGAGCGGCGTGTCCTGGAAGATGCGGTTGAAGCCCTCGGGATCGACGATGCGCACCGTCAGCAGCGCGGCGTGGACCGCGAGCGAGACGATCAGCGCGATCTGCAGGGTCGAGAGCTTGCGCAGCATCGGGCTCAGGCGGCGGGTGCGGCGTCGGCGGGCGCCGCGTCGGTCTCGGCGCCGTCGCCGGCCATGTCGATCGCCAGCGTCAGCGGGCCGGCGCTGTCGGCCAGCTCGTCGGCGTCGGCGTCGGCCGGCGCGGCCTCGGCGGCCACGTCGTCGAGGCGCGCGACCACGTTCGCATGCACGTCGAGCGTCAGCAGATCGGTGCCGGTGATGCGAACGCGCATGTGCGCGCCACGCGGCAGGCTGTCGGCGCCGGCGGCACGGAACACCAGCGGCAGCGTGTCGGCACGCACCAGCCCGTCCTTCATCACGCTGGCGTCGAGCTCGGTGATGCCGTCCTGCGCCAGCGAGCGCAGCGCCCAGTAGCGCTCGATGCCCTGCTGGAAGCCGTTGTACTCGGCGTAGGCCGAGTCGAACGCCGAGATGATCGCGAACAGCTGCACGTCCTTCGGCTTGAACGGCGCGGCCAGCGCCGCGGTCCGGCCGTGGCGCGCGCAGGCGATGATCTGCCACTGGTTCACGAGATCGACATAGCGGCGCAGCGGCGAGGTCGCCCAGCTGTACTGCGCCACGCCCATGCCGGCATGCGGCGCCGGCTTCGTGCCCATGCGCACCTTCACGCCCGGCGCCATGCTGGCCTGGCTGCGGTAGATGCCCGGCACGCCACACTCGGCGATCCAGCCGCCCCAGGTGCTGTTGGCCAGGATCATCGCCTCGGCGACGATCAGGTCCAGCGCCGCGCCGCGCTGGCGCGTCGTGATCCGCACGCGCTCGCTGCCCTGCGGCTCGCCGCCGTCGTGACCGTCGTCCCGTTCGAGCCGGAAGTTGTAGTCGGGGCGGTTGAAGTTCTCGGGCTTGCCACGCACGAGTTCGCGCTGCGACTTCAGCTGCCGCGCGAGGCGGAACGCGAATGCGAGCTCGGCCGCGAACTCGTAGGGTGCCGGCGCGTCGCCGGTCAGGCTGGCTTGCGTGATCACGCCGTCGAGCTGGTCGTGGCGCAGGTTCGCGGCGATCGGCACGCGCTCGAGCCGGGTCTCGCTGGCGGTGATCGCGAGCGTGGTCTCGTCCAGCGTCAGGTACAGCGAGACGGCCGGGCAGTCGCGCCCGGCGGTCAGCGTGTAGGCCTGCACGACCTCGTCGGGCAGCATCGTCAGCTTGTGGCCCGGCATGTAGACGGTCGACAGGCGCTCGCGCGCCACCTTGTCGAGCGGCGTGTCGGGCGCGAAGGCCAGCCCCGGCGCGGCGATGTGGACGCCGAACCTGACGCTGCCGCTGCCCAGACCCTGCACCGACAGCGCGTCGTCGATCTCGGTCGTCGCCGAGTCGTCGATCGAGAACGCGCGCACGGCCGCGACGGGCAGCGTCTCCTTGACGATCGGCGCCTGCACTTCCGGGAAACCGGTGCCCTTCGGGAAGCTCTCGAACAGGAAGCGCCGCCAGTGGAACTGGTACGGCGAATCGATCGCGCCCGCGGCCTTCAGCAGGTCGAGCGGCGCCCTCTGCGAACGCCGCGCCGCCTCGACCACGGCCTTGTACTCGGGCGCGTTCTTGTCCGGCTTGAACAGCAGCTTGTAGAGCTGCTCGCGCACCGGCGGCGGGCATTGCCCCTGAACCAGTTCGGCGGCCCACGCGTCGATCTGCGCCGCGAGCAGCTTCTTGCGTTCGATGCCCAGCAGCGCGGCCTTGACGATCTCTTCGGGCGCCTTGCGGAAGTTGCCCTTGCCCAGGCGCCGGAAATAGTGCGGCGCCTCGAACAGGCGGAACAGCGCGCCGGCCTGCTTGTCGATGCCGGCGCCGGGCTCGAAGTATTCGCGCGCCAGGTCGCCGAAGCTGAACTCCGCGTCGGGCGCGAATTCCCAGGCCAGGTCCAGATCGATGTCCTGCGCGATCGCCTGCGCCGAGGCGATCAGCTCGGCGGGGTGCGGCTTGTCGAACTTGAGCAGCACGTTGGCGGACTTGACCTTGACACGCTTGCCGGAGTCGAGCTCGATCTGCATCGAGGTGTCGGCTTCCGTCATCACGCGGCCGGCGAGGAACTTGCCGGCATCTTCGAAGAGGGCGTACATAGGAGGCGGATTGTCGCTGGAGATGACGGCCCCCGATCGCCGAGTACGGCAATCGACCCCCGAGGGGTCCGGGCCGGCTTGGGGCGGCCCGGCGCTCGGCCCGGTCATGCGATCGTCTCCTCAATAGGTCCGGCCGCGCCGGTACTGTGCATGGCTGCGCGGTGCCAGCGTGGTGCCACGCGCCAGCGCGGCGAGCGACGCGCCGGCGTGGGCGTGGCAGATCGCCAGGCCGAGCGCGTCGGCCGCGTCCTTGCCCGGCAGCCCGGGCAGCGCGAGCAGCCGCATCACCATCTCCTGCACCTGCTCCTTGCGCGCCTGGCCGTGGCCGACGATCGCCTTCTTCATCTGCAGCGCGGTGTATTCCGCCACCGCCAGTTCGGCGGTGACGAGCGCGGTCAGCGCCGCGCCGCGCGCCTGGCCGAGCAGCAGGGTCGACTGCGGATTCACGTTGACGAACACGATCTCGACCGACGCGCAGTGCGGTTCGTAGCGCGCCGCGACCTCGCGCACGCCGTCGAAGATGACCTTCAGGCGCGCCGGCAGCGAGGCCGCCGGCACCGCCTCGGTCTTGATCGTGCCGCTCGCCACGTAGCGCAGCCGGGCGCCTTCGGCGTCGATCACGCCGAAGCCGGTGGTCCGCAGGCCGGGGTCGATGCCGAGGATGCGCATGGTGGTCGGGCCTAGATGCCGAAGTACCAGCGCACCGAATGGAAGAACACCGGTGCCGCGAAACACAGCGGTGCGACCCGGTCGAGCAGGCCGACCGCGCCCGTCACCGACGCCTTGCCGCCCCACGAACGCACGCCGGCGTCGCGCTTGAGCGCCTGCATCACGAACTCGCCGAGCGTGCCGCTGCCGCCGGCGATCAGCCCCATGATGACCGCACCCCAGGGCTTGAACGGCGTGGCCCAGTACAGCAGCCCGCCCGCCAGCGCCGCCGAGCCGGCGCCGATGCCCCAGGCGCGCCACGAGAACGAGCGGCTGATCGCGCGCGCCACCGGCCGGCGGCGCAGGCGCCGGCTCGCTGCCTCCTGGACGATCTGCGCGACCGCGACGACGACGACCAGGTACAGCACCAGGAAGGCGCCGTGGCCGCGGTAGTCCGGCAGGTCCAGCAGCAGCAGCGCCGGCGCGTGGCTCATCCCGTAGACGCAGACCATGATGCCCCACTGGATCTTCGCGGTGCGCTCGAGAAAGCGCTGCGGGTCGTTGCCGAGCGCGCTGACGACCGGAATGGCGAGGAACACGTAGACCGGGATGAACACCGTGAACAGGTCGAACTGCTCGCTCGCGACGATCACGTACTGCAGCGGCAGCACCGCGAAGAACGCGAGCAGCAGGCTGCGGTGGTCGCCGCGCCGGGTGTGCGTCAGCGTGACGAACTCGCGCAGCGCGAGGAACGAGACCAGCCCGAACAGCAGCGTCGAGACGACGCTGCCGGCGATCCACGCGATCCAGAACAGCACCGCGCCGACCCAGACCGCACGCAGGTCGCGCTTGAAGCGCTCGTGGGCATCGAGTTCCGCATCGCTGCGGTCGCGCAGGGTGCGGGTGAATGCGATCACCGTGACGACGATCAGCAGGCCGAAGAGCACCACGAACAGCAGGCCGATCTGCTGCGAGACGCTCAAGTGGCGCAATGCTCCCATGTCAGCGATCCACTCCGCTGCGCGCGACCCACGGCCCGCGCATGCAACGCTGCGTTGCCACGAGCGTCTCCTGGCGGCCCATGGCAGTCGTTCGTGGCCGGCTGCTTCGTGGATGCGTTGGCGCGTCGCGGCAGGCGGTACCCGGCGCGTGCTCATGCTGTGGCGGTCGCAGCTTTGCTGCGACTGCACTGTGCTGCTCGGTCCGGGGTCGCGTCGCCGAACTCGCTGCGTTCGCTGCGCTCACTGCGCTCAGACAGTGGCGCCGAGTCAGACATGGAA
>JAYSLR010000187.1:0-2963 GCA_043725365.1 Rhizobacter sp.
TGTCACGACCGAGGTCTGCGTGCAGACCTCGATGCGCGAGGCCAACGACCGCGGCTACACCTGCCTGCTGGTCGAGGACGGCACCGAGAGCTACTTTCCGGCCTTCAAGGCCGCGACCCTGGCGATGATCGTCGCCCAGGGCGCGATCATCGGCTGGCACACGCCGAGCGCGACCTTGCTGGCGGCGATCGACTCGGCGTGAAACCCCTTCGGGCGGCGCCAGCACCCGCTCGCGCAGCGCCGTTTCCATGTACTCGATGAGTTCGCGCAGCAGGCCGCCCTCGGAGCGGCAGACATGGCAATGGGTATTGTTGTGGTTGTCGCCGCGCACGGTCTTCACCTTGCCCCGACACTCGACCACGACGACATCGTCTTCGGCGATGAAGCGCAGCGCGCGGTTCGGGCAGGTGCTGGCGAACTGCGTGAACAGCGGCTTGAACAGCTCCCCGCGCACGGCCTGCTTGGCTTGTTGGTCTGTGCGGTCATGGCGCTTCTCCTGTCGGTGCCGGCGGCGAGCACGCGCATCCGCAAACTCGAGGACAGCATCGGCGCGAAGCTGTTGTTCCGCACCCCGCCGGGCATGACCTTGACGCCGCCCGGCCAGGCCTTCGTGCAGCACGCGCGCCTGGTGCTCGGCCAGCCGGAACGCCTGCGCGGCGATCTGCAGGAGTACGCGAAGGGCATCAAGAGGCACCTGCGGGTGTGGGCGAGCGCGACCGCGATGGGCGAGTTCCTGCCGCCGGTGCTGCAGACCTTGCCTGCGCCGGCACCCGGACGTCAACGTCGACCTGCGCGAGCGCCTCAGCCACGACATCGTGCGCTCGGTCGGCGAGGGTGCGATCGACATCGGCATCGGCATCGTCAGCGGCTACGAGCGCACCGAGGCGCTGGAGGTGGTCCCGTACCGGCGCGACCGGCTCGTGCTGCAGCGCATCTGCGACGACCTGCACAAGCGCCTGAAGCTGCGCATCGAGGTCAGCAGCTTCGAGGGCGCGTGCCGCATGGTCGAGGCCGGTGTCGGCGTCGGCGTGATGCCGGAATCGGCGGCGCGGCGCCACGCGCAGGCGATGCAGATCGGTATCGTCGCGCTCGCCGACGC
Source organism: Rhizobacter sp. (assembly GCA_043725365.1). GTDB lineage: Bacteria > Pseudomonadota > Gammaproteobacteria > Burkholderiales > Burkholderiaceae_C > LMDS01. The sequence continues at coordinate 1,100 of JAYSLR010000187.1, forward strand.
CTGGTCGCTGCGCCAGCTGCATGTCTGCGTGCGCAGCCTGCAGGCGCTGCCGGGCTTCGCGGGCGACCTGGTCGAGGACGCGCGCTCGGCCTGATCGCGTCAGGCCGCGACGCCGAGGATCACGCTCGATGCCTTGAACACCGCGGTGGCGGCGCTGCCTTCGGCGATCGACAGCGCCGCCGCGCTCTGGTTCGTGATGACGGCGGCCACCGTGCCACCCCCCGGCAGCTGCAGCACGACCTCGGTGTTGACCGCGCCGGGCACGACGCGCGACACCGTGCCGGCGAGCTGGTTGCGCGCCGACAAGCGGGCGCCGCCCGGATCGGTCATCAACACGATCGACGACGCCTTGACGAGCGCGAAGGCCTTCGCGCCGAGCTCGAGCCCGAGCTCGTTGCGGCTCTCGCGCGTGACGGTGGCGACGATGCGCAGGCCGCCGATGACCGCGAGCTCGATCTCGTCGTTGACGGCTCCGCTGCGGATCGCGTGCACGGTGCCGGTGAACTGGTTGCGCGCGCTGGTCTTCATCGCGATGCTCTCCATCAGGGAATAGTCGTCGGTCAACCCGCCCGCCTGGCGGTTCAGCCGGTCGACGAAACGGGCGTGCTCCTGGCGGATCAGCTCGAAGTTGCGCACCAGCTTCGCCCCGCGCGGCGTGAGCCGCGTGAAGCCGCCGCCCTTGCCGCCGACCATGCGCTCCAGCAGCGGCTCGCCGGCGAGGTTGCTCATCTCATCGATCGCGTTCCAGGCGCCCTTGTAGCTCAGGCCGACGAGCTTCGCGGCCTGGGTGATCGAGCCCGCGCGTGCGATCTCGGCCAGCAGCGCGACGCGCCGGCTGCCGGCCAGCGCCTGGCCGTCCAGATTCAGCCAGAGCTCGGCGCCGACGCTCAGCGGGTGCGCGACCGGCGCCTTCTTCACGTCACTCGTTCCGGGCCGGGCCGGAAGAGGCGTCGCCGGTCGCGACCGCCAGCGCCGGACCGCCTTGCCCCGGAACCCGCCGCGTCGATGCGCGGCGCGGCAGGGCCGGCGGGCGCGCCGTGATCGCGCCGTCGCGCAGGTACAGCGCCGCATCGCCGAACCAGCCGAGGTCGTCGGGGTCGTGCGTGATCATCAGCACCGGAATGTCGATGCGCTGCAGCAGCTCGTCGAGCTCGGCGCGCATGCGCTCGCGCAGCTCGGGGTCGAGCGCCGAGAACGGCTCGTCGAGCAGCAGCGCGCGCGGCGAATGCACCAGCGCACGCGCCAGCGCAGTGCGCTGGCGCTGCCCGCCGGAGAGTTCGTGCGGGCGCTGCCCGGCCACCTCGAGGAGCTCGAAGGCGCGCAGGCTGCGCTCGACCGCCTCGCTGCCCGAGTGCGCCGACGGGTTGCGCAGACCGGGCTGCAGGCCGAACGCGACGTTCTGGCGCACGTTCAGCTTCGGGAACAGCGCATAGTCTTGGAACAGGTAGCCGAAGCCGCGGCGGCGGGCCGGGATGTCGATGCCGGCCGCGGCGTCGAACAGGACGTCGTCGCCGAACGCGATCCGCCCCCGGTCCGGCCTGATCAGCCCGGCGATCGCCTGCAGCGTCAGGCTCTTGCCGGCGCCCGACGGGCCGTAGATCACCGTGCGGCGCGCCGGCGTCGCGAAGCGCACGCGCAGCGCGAAGCTGCGGTCGGCGCTGCGCACGGTCTTGTCGATGTCGACGTCGAAGCTCATGTCAGTGGTCCATTGCGCTGCGCGCGACCGGCGGCGCAAAAGGGCTGCTGTGACGCGGGCGTCCGCTTACGGCCCTGAGGCGACCTTCGACGTCCGCCTTCGCATGCATCGTTCGGCGCGGCAAAGGCACGTGCGGGCAGGCCTGCGGGCTTCGCTTCGGTGGTCGGT
>JAYSLR010000188.1:0-1844 GCA_043725365.1 Rhizobacter sp.
TCGACCTCGTGCAGCGGCAGCTCTGGATCGGCGATTCCGCACCCCTGCCCTTCCAGATCGACGACCTTCGCCGCGAATCGCTGCTTGCGGGCCTGGACGTGATCGGTCTGACGCTGCAGGACTCGGCACTCATCTCGCGCTGGCAGCAAGCCGATCGCGCGCGTCGCCCCTGGATCTGGGATCCGGTGAGCACAGCCAGCTCCGTCGTCACCCACTGAACACTTCTCCTGCGGAACCCCCATGAACACTACCACCGATTCTGCGACTTCTGCGACTTCTGCGACGTCCCCGACAGACCCGAATGGGCCGACAGGTCGTCTCGCCACGTGGCTTGCCGAGCTGACGCTCGACGACGTGCCGCAGCATGTTCGCGAGCGCGCCAAGCTGCTGACGCTCGACGGCCTCGCCTGCGCCATCGTCGGCGCGCAATTGCCCTGGTCGCGCACCGCGGTCAACGCGGTCAGCCGCCTCGAAGGCGCCGGCAACAGCACGATCATCGGCTGGGGCCGCAAGATCAGCGCGCCGGCCGCCGCACTGCTCAACGGCACCTTCATCCAGGGCTTCGAACTCGACGATTACCACCCGTTGGCGCCGCTGCACAGCGCATCGCTGGTGCTGCCGTCGCTGCTCGCCTGCGCCGAAATGCAGGGCAGCGTCAGCGGCGCCAAGTTCCTGCTCGGCGCCGTCGCCGGCTTCGAGGTCGGCCCGCGCGTCGGCCTGGCACTGCACGGCGCCGAGATGCTGTCGCGTGGCTGGCATTCGGGCTCTGTATTCGGCACGCATGCCGCTGCGGCCGCAGCGGCCAAGCTCCTCGACCTCGATGCGGCGCGCATTGAAGACGCGCTCGGGCTCGCCGGCACGCAGTCCTGCGGCCTGATGGCCGCGCAGTACGAAGCGATGAGCAAACGCATGCACCACGGCTTCAGCGCGCGCAACGGCTTTTACGGCGCGGTGCTCGCCGCCGGCGGCTATACCGGCATCAAGCGCGTGTTCGAGCGCGAATACGGCGGCTTCCTGTCGACCTTCGGCGAAGGCCACGCGCCGGACGCTTCGCAGATCGCCGGCGGCCTGGGCGAGCGTTGGGAAACGCAGCGCATCGTCGTCAAACCGTATGCGGCGATGGCCGGCCTGCACTCGCCACTTGACGCGCTGTTCGAGATCGACGCCAAGCGCCACCTGCACGCTGACGAGATCGAACGCATCGACGTCGAGCTGTCGCACGCGGTGTATCACCACGGCTGGTGGGAGCTGGAACGCCCATTGACGCCGGTTGGCGCGCAGATGAACGTCGGCTACGCGCTGGCGGTGGCGGTGATCGACGGCGCGGCGATGGTGCGGCAATTCACGCCGCAGCGCATCGACCGCAACGATGTCTGGTCGCTGATCCCTCGCATCAAGGTGCGTCACAACGAGGAGTTCGACAAGCTCGGCCCGGCGGGCCGCGGCCAGTCGCGCGTCCGGATCCTGTTCAAGGACGGCGCGCAGCTCGAGTCGTACCGTGCCGCATCGCGCTCGATGGAGCAGTTGCTGTCGGGCGAGGAGATCGTCGCCAAGTTCCGCACCCTGACCAACGGCCTCATCGACTCCGCGCGGCAAGCCGAGATCGAGCGCGTGGTGCAGTCGCTCGACAAGCTGCCGGACATCGGCGAACTGGTCGCGCTGCTGGCGCCGCCGGTCGGCGCGGCCTTCGAATAGTCGTTTCAGGAGGAGACACCCATGAGAACAGTCGCCGTTTGTGTCATTGCACTGCCGCTGTGCTGGGCAGCGATTCCGTTCGAAGCGGCGGCGCAAGCCGCGTGGCCGACCAAACCGGTTCGTCTGGTGCTGCCGTTCAGCGCAGGCGG
>JAYSLR010000189.1:0-2866 GCA_043725365.1 Rhizobacter sp.
ACGACCTCGCTGCTGACGCCGTACCCGCCGGGCATCCCGCTGCTGATCCCGGGCGAGCGCTTCAACAAGAAGATCGTCGACTACCTGAAGTTCACGCGCCAGTTCAACGCGGCGTTCCCGGGTTTCGACACCGACGTGCACGGGCTGGTCGAGTCCGGCGACGACGCCGGCGACCACCTTTACTTCGTCGACTGCGTGCGCGCCGAGTAGGCGCTACAGCGCGCGCGCGGCACCGCGCAGCGCCGGCGACACCTCGGACACGATCACCCAGACCGGGATCGGCTCGAGGTAGCCGCGAAAGCGCCCCTTGTCCTCGAAGCGCTCGCGAAAGGGCGAGCGCGCGAACGCGTCGCCCAGGCGCGGCACGATGCCGCCGCCGATGTAGACGCCGCCGCGCGCGCCCAGCGTGAGCGCCAGGTTGCCGGCGACATTGCCGAGGAATGCGCAGAACAGGGCCAGCGCCTCAACGCACGGCGCGTCGGCCCCGGCCAGCGCGCGCTCGCTGATCTCGGCCGCGGTCAGCGGGGCGCCAGTCGGCGATCCGGCCAGCGCAACGATCGCCGCATGCAGCGCCTCCAGGCCTTGCCCGGACACCGCGCGCTCCGCCGATGCGTGACCGAAGCGCTCGCGCAGCACCTGCAGCACCGCCGCCTCGCGCGCGTTCGCGGCGGCCAGCGTGACGTGACCGCCTTCGCCCTGCAGCGCGGCCCAGCGGCCCGGCTCGTGGGTCGGCAGCAACCCGGAGACGCCCAGGCCGGTGCCCGGCCCGATCAGCGCCAGCGGCGCGCCCGCGACCGCCGTGGTTCCACCGAGCTGGCGCAGTTCGGCGCGCTGCAGGTCCGGCAGCGCCAGCGCCAGCGCGGTGAAGTCGTTGATCACGACGAAACGCTCGAAGCCGAGTTCGCGCCGCAGCGCCTCGATCGAGAACGACCAGTGGCTGTTCGTCATCTGCACCCGGTCGCCGGTGATCGGGTTGGCGATGCCGATCGCGCACCACGGCGGCGCGGCGCGGTCGAGCCGCTTCAGATAGGCGGTGAGCGCGGCCGCCAGGCTCGGATGCTCGGCGGTCGGGATCGAGACGATGTCGCGCAGCGGTGCGCCGTCGTCGTCCTGCCAGGCGAAGCGCGCGTTGGTCCCGCCCACGTCGCCCAGCAACCGCGCCGACGCGGCGCTCGCCATGTCAGGTGTCCGCGAGCCCACCCAGCGCCGTCTGGCTGAAGCCGCCGTCGACGTAGGTGATCTCCGAGGTGATGCCTGCTGCCAGATCCGACAGCAGGAAGGCGGCGGCGTTGCCGACGTCGTCGATCGTCACGTTGCGGCCCAGCGGCGAGTGGCTGGACATCTCGAGCATCTTGCCGCAGCCCTTGCTGCCCGACGCGGCGAGCGTCCTGATCGGGCCGGCCGAGATGCCGTTCACGCGCACGCCCTTGGGGCCGAGCGAGGCGGCCAGGTAGCGCACGCCGGCCTCGAGCGAGGCCTTGGCCAGGCCCATCGTGTTGTAGTTCGGCAGGCTGCGCTGCGCGCCGAGGTAGGTCAGCGTCAGCAGCGCGGCGCCCCGGCGCAGCCGCGGGGCGGCGGCCTTGGCCAGCGCCGGGAAGCTGTAGCTGGAGATGTCGTGCGCGATGCGGAACGACTCGCGCGACAGCCCCTCCAGGAAGTCGCCGGCGATCGCCTCCTTCGGGGCGAAGCCGATCGAGTGCACAAGGCCGTCGAACTCGGGCCAGGCCTGGCCGAGATCGGCGAACATCGCTTCGATCTGCGCGTCGTTGGCGACATCGCAGTCGAACACCAGCGTCGAATCGAACTCGGCGGCAAACTCGGCGACCCGGTCCCGGAAGCGCTCGCCGACGTAGCTGAAGGCCAGTTCCGCGCCCTCGCGGCGGCAGGCTTTCGCGATGCCATAGGCGATCGAACGATTGGACAGAACGCCCGTGATCAGGAAGCGCTTGCCGGCGAGAAATCCCATGTGGTCACCCGAGTGATGTGAGGCGCCGGATTTTGGCATGCGTTCGGGCGTGGATTCTGCCGCTTGACAGGCTCGGCGCTTGCCTGTACCCACGTGCCGGAGTACAATCCTCGTTTTGCTGGATAGCTATGGCTGGTGATTCACCAGTGCGATCTTGGGCGGATTCATCCAGCCCATTTTTTTTGCTTGAACGCTTTATTTGACGCTGTTTCGACTTCGAGGCTGGATCTGCTTTTGACGGTGATGACGAATTGGCAAAGTGCGGTCGAACGCACTGTGACGGGCTTGGGCTACGACCTGGTCGACGCTGAGAAGAGCGCCGGCGGCTTGTTGCGCGTGTTCATCGACCACTTGCCGCCGTCGAACGCCTTCATCACGGTGGACGACTGCGAGAAGGTCACGCGCCAGCTGCAGCACGTGCTCGAGGTCGAGGGCTGCGCGTACGAGCGGCTCGAAGTGTCGTCGCCCGGTCTGGACCGGCCGCTGAAGAAGGCCGACGACTACGCGCGTTTCGCCGGCGAGCAGATCGAGATCACGCTGAAGCTGCCGTTCAAGGGCCGCAAGAAGTTCAGCGGCGAATTGCAGGCGCATGGCGAGGGCTGGCGCCTGGTGCTCGATGCGCCGCGCGCCGCCCGGGCCGCGAAGCGGGCCGTTGCGGCGGCCACCGCCGGCACCGAGACGGATCAGGCACTGGATTTTTCCCTGGACGAAGTACGGGAGGCACACCTCGTGCCGGTCGTGGATTTCAAGGGCCGCCGCTTCGCGGCGCCCGGAGCTCCCGCCGGCGCGACGCTCCCCGAGGATGAGATTGACGGAGGTCGTATTCAATGAACCGCGAATTGTTGATGCTGGTGGACGCCATCTCGCGCGAGAAGAGCGTGGATCTGGAAGTCGTGTTCG
>JAYSLR010000190.1:0-4664 GCA_043725365.1 Rhizobacter sp.
GTCAACAACGCGCAGCGCGAGCACCAGGAGTTCATGGCCAGCGTCGAGGCGGTTGCGCACGAGAACGGCGCGGTCATCGCCGCGCTCGGCGCGTCGGGCCCCGCGGTGTTCCCGGCCGACGACGCGCATGCGCCGGTCTGGCACCGCCTCGCCGGCAGCCGCCCGACGCTGACCTTCACGCTGACCGGCACGGCCGACGTGAGCTGCCACGCCGAATGGGTGGCCGACCACTGGGCGCTGCTGGTGCAGACGCCGGCCGGTGCGACGACCGTGCAGTTGCAGGTCGCCGGCTGGCACAACGTCAAGAACGCGCTCGCGGCCACCGCCTGCGCGCTCGCCGCCGGCTGCCCGCTGGACGCGATCCGGCGCGGGCTCGAGGCCTTCGTCCCGGTCAAGGGCCGCTCGCAGGTCAAGCGCTTCGAGCGCGACGGCGCGCCCGTGACGCTGATCGACGACAGCTACAACGCGAATCCGGATTCGGTGCGCGCCGCGATCGAGGTGCTGGCCTCGCTGCCGGGTCCGCGCTGGCTGGTGCTGGGCGACATGGGCGAGGTCGGCGACCAGGGCCCGGCGTTCCACCGCGAGGTCGGCGCGTTCGCGAAGGCGCGCGGCATCGACGCGCTGTGGACCGTCGGCGAGGCCAGCACGCACGCGGCCGCGGCCTTCGCAGGGGCCCGGCACTTCGACACGATGGCCGCGCTGCTCGCCGCGCTGCCGCAGGCGCCGGCGTGCCGCGCGGTGCTGGTGAAGGGATCGCGCTTCATGAAGACCGAACAGGTGGTCGCCGCGCTGCTGGCGGCCGGGCCCGACGCGGGAGGTGCCCATGCTGCTTAGCCTGGCCGACTGGCTGCAGACGCTGTCGCCGCAGTTCGGCTTCTTCCGCGTGTTCCAGTACCTGACCTTCCGCGCGGTGATGGCGGCGCTGACCTCGCTGCTGATCGGCCTGGCGTTCGGCCCGTGGGTGATCGCGCGGCTCACGTCGCTGAAGATCGGCCAGCCGGTGCGCGCCTACGGCGTCGAGTCGCACATGGTCAAGACCGGCACGCCGACGATGGGCGGCGTGCTGATCCTGATCGGCATCGGCGTGTCCACGCTGCTGTGGTTCGACTGGAGCAACCGCTTCGTCTGGATCGTGATGCTGGTGACGCTGGGCTTCGGCGCGATCGGCTGGGTCGACGACTGGCGCAAGGTCGTGCACAAGAACCCCGAGGGCATGCCCTCGGGAGAGAAGTACTTCTGGCAGTCGGTGATCGGGCTGGTCGCGGCGCTCTACCTCGCGTTCAGCGTCAGCGAGACCTCGAACCTGCGCGTGCTCGAACTCTTCATCCGCTGGGTGCAGAGCGGCTTCGCGAACGAGCTGCCGCCGAAGGCCGACCTGATGGTGCCGTTCTTCAAGACCATCAGCTACCCGCTGGGCGTGTTCGGCTTCATCGCGCTGACCTATTTCGTGATCGTCGGCGCGAGCAACGCGGTCAACCTGACCGACGGGCTGGACGGCCTGGCGATCATGCCGGTCGTGCTGGTCGGCTCGGCGCTGGGCATCTTCGCGTACATCGTCGGCAGCTCGGTGTACAGCAGGTACCTGCTGTTCCCGTACATCCCCGGCGCCGGCGAGCTGCTGATCTTCTGCGCCGCGATGGCCGGCGCGGGCCTCGCGTTCCTGTGGTTCAACACGCACCCGGCGCAGGTCTTCATGGGCGATGTCGGCGCGCTGTCGCTCGGCGGCGCGCTGGGCACGATCGCGGTGATCACGCGCCAGGAGATCGTGCTCGGGATCATGGGCGGCGTGTTCGTCGCCGAGGCGCTGTCGGTGATGGTGCAGGTCGCGTGGTTCAAGTACACGAAGAAGAAGTACGGCACCGGGCGGCGCATCCTGAAGATGGCGCCGCTGCACCACCATTTCGAGAAGTCGGGCTGGAAGGAGACGCAGGTCGTCGTGCGCTTCTGGATCGTCACGATGCTGCTGTGCCTGATCGGCCTGGCCAGCCTGAAGCTGCGATGAGACCGTCGCCGAGCCGCCTCAAGACGGTCGCTCCCCCTCGGGGGGCCGGCGCACAGCGCCGTGGGGGCTGACCTATGAACGACCTGCAAGACACGACCGTTCTGGTGCTCGGCCTCGGTGACTCGGGCCTCGCGATGGCGCGCTGGTGCGCCCGCTTCGGCGCGGACGTGCGCGTCTGGGACTCGCGCGAGCAACCCGCCAACGCCGCCGCACTGGCCGAGCACGTGCCGGCCGCGCAATGGGTGCGCGGGCCGCTGAGCGACGCCGCCTTCGACGGCGTCAAGCGGGTGCTGAAGAGCCCGGGGCTGTCGCCGCAGGACGAGCGCATCGCCGCACCGTTGAACCGCGCCGCCGACAGTGGCGTGCCCGTGCAGGGCGAGCTCGACCTGTTCGCGCGGGCCCTGGCCGACCTGAAGACCGAGCGCGGCTACGCGCCGAAGGTGCTCGCGATCACCGGCACCAACGGCAAGACCACGACGACGGCGATGACCGCGCAGCTCATCCGGCGCGCCGGCAAGCGCGTCGCGGTGGCCGGCAACATCGGCCCGACGATGCTGCAGACGCTGGCCGACGCGCTCGACCGCGAGCCCGCGCCCGGCGACGCGGCAGCGAACGAACCCGAGCTCTTCGACGCGCCGGTCGACCCCGGCGACCTGGCCGATCTGCGCGCGCTCGACGGCGCGCCGGCGAACGACAGCGACGAGGCCGCCGATTCCACGCCCGCCGCGCTGATCGACGACGATGCCGCCATGCCGGTCGTGCTCGCACCGCCGGTCCCGGCCGCACCGGTGTTCGAGGTGTTGCCCGAGGTCTGGGTGCTCGAGCTGTCGAGCTTCCAGCTCGACGAGGTGCGCGGCTTCGAGCCCAGCGCCGCGGCGCTGTTGAACGTCACGCAGGACCACCTCGACTGGCACGGCTCGATGGCGCACTACATCGCCGCGAAGGCGCGCGTGTTCGGCCGGCACGCGGTGATGGTGATCAACCGCGACGACCCGCTGGTCGAAGCCCTGGTGCCGGCACCGCAGATCGTCAAGGGCGCCAGGGGCCGCAAGCCCGTCACGCTCGCGCGCCGGGTCGTGCGCTTCGGCATGGGCGCGCCGCGAGCGCCGGGCGACTTCGGCCTGGTCGACGAGAACGGCATGGCCTGGCTGGTGCGCGCCCGCGAGCTCGACGAGACGCTCAGGCGCAGCAAGGGCGGCAAGGGCCCGCTCGCCGAACCCGAGGAACTGCTGATCCAGCGCCTGATGCCGGCCGATGCGCTGCGCGTGCGCGGCCGCCACAACGCCGCGAACGCGCTGGCGGCGCTCGCACTGGCCACCGCGATCGACTGCCCGCTCGCGCCGATGCTGCACGGCCTGCGCGAGTACGCCGGCGAGCCGCACCGCGTGCAGTACATCGGCACGCTGGACGGCGTCGACGCGTTCGACGACAGCAAGGGCACGAATGTCGGCGCGACGGTCGCGGCGCTGAACGGGCTGGGCGCCGACAAGGCGCCGGCCCGGCTGGTCGTGATCCTCGGCGGCGACGGCAAGGGCCAGGACTTCGCGCCGCTGGCCGACCCGGTGCGCCGCCACGTGCGCGCGGTCGCGACGATCGGGCGCGACGCCGAAGCGATCGCGCACGCGATCGCCGCGACCGGCGTGCCGGTGCAACGCCACGAGACGCTGCAGGCCGCGACGCGCTGGTGCTTCGAGCGCGCGCTGCCCGGCGACGCGGTGCTGCTGAGCCCGGCCTGCGCGAGCCTGGACATGTTCCGCAACTACGGCCACCGCGCCGAGGTGTTCGTCGCCGAGGTCCACGCGATCGTCGCCGACCACGGAGGGTTGGCCGCATGAACACGGCCACCTTGACCTGGTTCGACGCGCTGCGCGACCGCCTGGGTGTGTTGGCGCCGAAGCAGCGCGGCGATCAGCCGGCCCCTGCGAAGCGCGAACGCGCCGCCAAGCCGATCCCGGTGCGCGACTGGATCGATGTCGGCCGCAGCGGCCAGCCGGCGCGCCTGCTCGGCTTCGACCAGGCGCTCGTGTGCGTCACGATCGCACTGCTCGCGCTGGGCATCGTGATGGTCTACAGCGCCACCGTCGCGCTGCCCGACAGCCCGAAGTTCGCGCACTACGCGCCGACCTACTTCCTGTCGCGCCAGATCATGTTCGTCGCGATGTCGCTGGTCGCGGCACTCGTCACGGTGCAGATCCCGGTCGCCTTCTGGGAGAAGGCCTCGCCGTGGATCTTCGTCGGCTCGCTGCTGCTGCTCGTGGTCGTGCTGATCCCGGGCATCGGCAAGGGCGTGAACGGCGCGCACCGCTGGATCCCGCTGGGCCTGCTGAACTTCCAGCCGTCGGAGCTCGCGAAGGTGGCGATCGCGATGTACGCCGCGAGCTACATGATGCGCAAGATGGACATCAAGGAGCGCTTCGTGCGCGCGGTCGCGCCGATGGCCGTCGCGCTCGCGGTCATCGGCCTGCTGCTGCTGGCCGAGCCCGACATGGGCGCATTCATGGTGATCGCGGTGATCGCGATGGGCACGCTGTTCCTCGGCGGCGTCAATGGCCGCATGTTCTTCCTCAGCATCGCGGTGCTGGTCGGCGCGTTCGTGCTGATGATCATCACCAGCCCGTGGCGCGCCGAGCGCATCCTCGCGTTCCTGAAGCCCTGGGACCCG
>JAYSLR010000191.1:0-2119 GCA_043725365.1 Rhizobacter sp.
CGTCACGACCAAGGTCAACGACAAGGTGCTGTTCCTGGTCGAGGCCAAGCAGGGCGGCATCTTCGAGATCCGCAACATCCCCGAAGACCAGCTGCAGCCGATCATCGGCATCGCGTGCCCGGGCATCATCTACCCGTACCTGCGGGCGATCGTCTCCGATGTCTGCACGCGCGCCGGTTTCCCGCCGGTGCTTCTGTCGGAGGTGAACTTCCAGGCCATGTTCGAGGCTCAGCAGGCGCAGCTCGCCGGCCAGCCGAACGGCAGCAACGGCTCCGGCATCATCACCTCCGTCTGACGGTACGGCAGCGCCGCGGCGACCGATGAACCTGACGGTCCTCGGTGCCGGCGCGTGGGGCACCGCGCTGGCGACCAGCACCGCAGCGCGCCACCCGACCCGGCTGTGGGCACGCGATGCGGCGCAGGTCGCACGCATGCGCGCGACGCGGACGAATGCGGCCTACCTCCCGGGCGTGGCGCTGCCCGGCGCACTGCAGATCGACGCGGACTTCGACGCCGCGCTCGCGCATGCGAGCGGCGGGCTCGTGATCGTCGCCACGCCGATGGCGGCACTCGACGAGATGCTGCGCCGCATCGGCACGCGTGCCGGCGGCGTGCTGTGGCTCAGCAAGGGCTTCGAGCAGGGCAGCGGGCGGCTCGGCCACGAGATCGCACGTGCGGTCGATCCCCAGGCGCGGGTCGGCGTGCTGTCGGGCCCGAGTTTCGCGATCGAGGTCGCGCGCGGCCAGCCGACTGCGCTGGTCGCGGCCAGCGTCGATGCGGCACTGTGCGAGCAGGCGGTCGGCGCGCTGCACAGCGAAAGCCTGCGCATCTACACCTCGGACGATCCGATCGGTGTCGAGGTCGGCGGCGCGGTGAAGAACGTGCTGGCCATCGCGGCCGGCATGGCCGATGCGATGCATGCCACCGGCCTCGCCGACGCGGTGCCCGGGCGTGCGGGCGGCCCGCCGGGCCTGGGCCTGAACGCCCGCGCCGCGCTGATCACGCGCGGCCTGGCCGAGATGACGCGGCTCGGCGTCGCGCTCGGTGCACGCGCCGAGACCTTCATGGGCCTGTCGGGACTCGGCGATCTCGTGCTGACGGCCACCGGCGATCTGTCGCGCAACCGCAGCGTCGGCCGGCTGCTCGCGCAGGGGCTGCCGCTGGCGCGCATCCTGAGCGAGCTCGGCCACGTCGCCGAGGGCGTGCACAGCGCCGCGATGGTGCTGCAGCGCGCGCGCTCTCTCGGTGTCGAGATGCCGATCGTGCAGGCCGTCGTCGCCGTGCTCGATGGCCGCATGACGCCGGCGCTCGCGCTCGAACAATTGATGGGCCGCGGCGCGCGGCCCGAGACCTGACCCCCCATACCGGAGACTCTTCCCATGCAACGCCGCAGCTTTCTCCAGACCTCGCTTGCCGGTGCCGCGACGCTCGCGCTGCCGACGCTGCCGGCGCCGGCCTTCGCGCAGGCCTGGCCGAGCCACCCGATCAAGCTGGTCGTGCCGTTCCCGCCCGGCAGTTCGCCGGACTACATCGGCCGGCTGATCGCCGAGCCGCTGGCCCGCGCGCTGGGTCAGGCCGTCGTGATCGACAACCGGCCCGGCGCCGGCGGCAACATCGGCACCGGCGCGGTCGCGCGTGCCGAGCCCGACGGCTACACCTTCCTGTTCACGATCCAGGGGCCGCTGGTGACCGCACCGCTGCTGACCAAGGGCTTGAATTACGACCCGGTGCGCGACCTCGCGCCGGTGACGCTGGTCGCGACCTCGCCGAACGTGCTGGTGGTCGATCCGAAGCTGGGTGCGAACACGCTCGCCGACTTCGTGCGCGTCGCGAAGGAGAAGAAGGGCCAGCTGAACTACGGCAGCGTCGGCATCGGCAGCGCCTCGCACCTGGCGATGGAGCTGTTCAAGACACGCGCCGGCATCGACCTGGTGCACGTGCCGTATCAGGGCTTCCCGCAGATCGTCAGCGCGATCCTGGCCGGCCAGGTGCAGGCCGGCTTCATGGTGCCGGGCATCGCGATGGGCCAGGTGCGCGCCGGCAAGCTGAAGGCGCTCGGCGTCACGACGCTGGGCCGGTCGGGCTCGCTGCCCGAGTTGCCGAGCTTCGTCGAGCAGGG
>JAYSLR010000192.1:0-4971 GCA_043725365.1 Rhizobacter sp.
CCTCGACGAATTTCCGGAGTTCGCACGTGGCGCCCTCGAAGCGCTGCGCGAGCCGCTCGAGACCGGCCGCATCGTGATCTCGCGCGCCGCGCGCCAGGCCGAGTTCCCGGCGCGCTTCCAGCTCGTCGCGGCGATGAACCCTTGCCCCTGCGGCCACCTCGGCAGCCCCTTGCACGCGTGCCGCTGCACGCCCGACCTGGTGGCACGCTACCAGGGCCGCATCAGCGGGCCGCTGCTGGACCGCATCGACGTGCAGGTCGAGGTGCCGGCGGTCGCGCCCGAGGCCTTGGCGTCGGCGCCCGACGGCGAGGCCAGCAGCGTGATCGCGCAGCGCGTCGCCGCGGCGCGCGCGCGGGCTCTGGCGCGCCAGGGCGGCCTCAACGCGGCGCTCGCCGGCGAGGCGCTCGACCGGCATGGCGCGCTCGACGCCGCCGGCACGCAGTTCCTGCGCACCGCGGCGGCGCGGCTGGGCTGGTCGGCGCGCGGCTTCCACCGCGTGCTGCGTGTCGCGCGCAGCATCGCCGACCTCGCGGGCAGCGACGCGATCGCGATCGGCCACCTCGCCGAGGCGATCCAGTACCGGCGCGTGCTGACCCGGCCTTGAGCGCGCGGCGGCCGCTTCAGGCGGCCTTGAGGAAGCCGAGGTCGCGCGTGAAGTTGTGCAGGTTCGGGAACACCGCGTCGAGCTGGGCGTCGCCGGCACCGAACCACTTGCCCAGCGTGCTGCCGATCGTGTTGACCGAGGTCACGGGCAGGTAGGCGTTGTTCGCGGAATCGCTCAGCGCCAGGCCGAACTGCGGGAAGCGGCCGAAAATCTCGCCGCCGTTGACCGCACCGCCCAGCACGACATGGTGCCCGCCCCAGCCATGGTCGGTGCCGTCGCCGTTGCTGGTCATGGTGCGGCCGAAGTCGGACGCGGTGAACAGCGTCACGTTGCTGCGCATGTCGCCGCCGGCCAGACCGGCGAGCGCGCCGTCGAAGTAGCCGAGCGCGTGCGACAGGCGCGCCAGCAGGTCGGCCTGGGCGACGTTCTGGCCGTCGTGCGTGTCGAAGCCGCCCATCGAGACGAAGAACACCTGGCGCTTCGTGCCCAGGCCGGTGCGCGCGCCGATGATGCGTGCGACGGCCTGCAGCTGCTGCGCCAGGCGGTTGGTCGCCAGCGCGTTGTTCGACGGCTGCAGGTACTGCGTCGGTGCGGCCACCGCGGACGCGGCGAACGCGGTCTGGAAGGTCGCCTGCGCATCGACCGAGCGCTTGACGATCACGCCGTACTCGTTCGCGAACAGATGCTGGTTGCTCGCGGTGACGATGCTCTTCAAGGTCGCCGACGCGGTCGCCGACCCGAACAGGCTGCCCGACAGGCCGCCGATCGGCGTGGCGCCGTTGTTGCCGACCTGGTACTGGAACACCGTGTCGCCGGCCGAGAACACCGCGTTGCCCGACACCGAGATGCTGGTGAATACCGTGTTCACGTTGCTGCTGGCCACCAGGTCGCCGAGGTGGCCGCCCCAGCCGACCTTGACGCCTTCGGGGCCGAGCGCCTGCCAGGTCGACTGCTGGTCGTTGTGCGAGCCCAGCGCCTTCGGCCGCGGCAGCACGTTGGCGACGTACTCGGCGCGCGTCAGCGGCTGCACCAGCGGGCCGGCGTTCGCGAGGATCGCCAGCCGGTTCGCCGCGAACAGCGTCGCGACCTCGGGCATGCTCGGGTGCAGTGCGTACGTGAACGCGCCGTTCTCGGGCGAGACGGTGAACTTCGGCATGATCGCGCGCACGCCGCCGAGGCGGTCCGGCGATGCCGCCGGCGCGCCCGCGACCACCGCCGTGCCGGGCGCCTTCAACGCGATCGATTCCGGCGCGACCGAGCGCATCCGCGTGTACTCGTCGAACGACAGCGCATCGGTGCGCAGCACCATGTTCGACGCGTCGTTGCCGCCGTACAGGAACAGGCAGACGATGGCCTTGTAGTCGGCGGTCTGCGCGACCGCGGTGTTCAGGCTCGCCAGGTTCAGCGCGAACGGCGCGGCCGCCGTGCCGACCGAGCCCGAGACGATCGATGCGGTGCGCAGGAAACGCCGCCGCGAGGCATCGAGACGCGAGGTTTTCAGCAGCATCGGGGTCTCCTCGTCACTTCTGGATCAGGTAGTCGGGCGCGGCCATCGACAGGAACACCGCGAGGTAGACGCGCTGCAGCTTGGCGCTGTCGATCGCGGCCTGGTTCGTCGGCGGCTGGGTCGAATCGGGGGCGCTGGCGCCGGCCGGCGTCGGGTAGAGCGGCGCGGGGATTCCCCGGCTCGTCACCGCGGCGACGATCTGCGCGCGCAGCGCGTCGGGCAGTTGGCCGCTGAACAGCAGCAGGTTCATGCGCTCGACCAGGTCGGCCGGCACGGTCGCGAGCGCGAGCTCGGCCGAGTAGTCCTGCTGGATGTCGCGCGTCGTGTCGACCTGCACGATGCCGCGCATGTAGTTCATGTAGCCCGCCACCGACACGTCGTGCACGATCTGGAATTCGGGCGCCACCAGCCCGGCGGCGGCGATCGGCTGGCTCGACGGTACGTAGCCCGGACGGTAGAAATTGAACACGGTCGGCGCCGACAGCACGGTCTGGTTCAGGCGCGTCGCCGGGTCGTCGGTGTTGCCGATGCCCGTGAAGCGGCCGGTCCGGGACGCCGCGTTGAACGCGCGCAGGAAGTTCGCCAGCCGCACCACCGGCTCACGCACCTTGCCGTAGCTCGGCGAGCTGCTCGTGTTGCGCGCCTCGGGGTCGAGCAGGATCGCCTTCCACACCGCCTTCATGTCGCCGCGCTTGCCGGCGCCATTGTCGTTGAACGCCGCGGCGACCCGCGCCACGTACTGCGGGCTCGGGTTGCTGGTGACCAGGCGCTGGATCAGCTGGCGGCCGATGAACGGGCCGACGTTCGGGTGGTTGAACAGCGTGTCCAGCGCGATCTTCAGGTCGCCTTGGGTGTCGGCGGTCGTCAGCGTCTGCGCGGGGATCGTGATGCCGAGAAAGTTCTTCGCGCTGATCGAATGGAAGTCGGTGTTGGCGGCGTAGCGGTTGTAGTCCTGCATCGGGCGCCAGTCGCGCTCGAGGTCGGCGTCGTTGCCGAAGAAGCGCCGGTTCGTGCGGTCGGTCGTGGCTGCGCCCGCGTACCAGCTCCAGCCGGTGAAGACCTGCGACAGGCCGTCCAGATCGGCCGGCACATACGCACTGACGGCCTTGCCGTCGGGCCCCGTCACGACCGTGCCGTCGGGGTTCAGCTTGTACTGCCCGATCGTGAACAGCTGCGTGACCTCGCGCGCGAAGTTCAGGTCGGGCACGCGGCCGGTCTCCGGGTTCTCCTTCTGGTTCTTCAGGTGCGACAGGTACACCCCCATCATCGGGTGCAGCGCCACGGCCTCGAGCAGGTCACGGAAGTTGCCGAACGCGTTCTCGCCCAGCATGTCGTAGTACGACGCGACACCGCGCGGCTGGCTGCGCAGGGTGTCGTTGGTGAACGAGACGACGAAGACCTGCGACAGCGCGAACGCCGCGCGCTGACGCAGCTGGTCGTCGCCGGCGATCGCCTGGCTCCAGTACGAGTCGAAGAAGTTGGTCGGGCTGATGCTGCCGCCGACGGCGGCGAGATCGGCCGCCGCCTGGTTCATCGTCAGCCGGTGAAGGGATTGCGGCTTGGCGAACTGCTCGTCGATCCAGGCCGAGTACGTCATCGTCGACAGCCGCGTGATCTCGGCCGGGGTCGGGCCGTAGGTGGCCTGCGTCAGGAAGCGCGCGGCCGCGGCCGGTGCGTTCGACGCGCCGGCAGCGGCCGGGCTCGCGGTCGGGCCGCTGGCGGTGTCGGTCGTCGCGCCGCCGTTGCCGCCGCCGCAGGCGGCCAGACCGAGCAGCAGCGCGATCGCGCCGGCGTGGCGCGTGAAACGGGTGCGCGCGCCCGTTCGGTTGTCGGACGTTTGGACTTCTCGCACAGTGACCCCCGGTTGTGACCGTCGCTCCATCGGGTCCAAGGGCACGCAGAGCGTGTGCCCGCGGTCGACGGCCCGGGTCTGTCAGGTCGGGGCCGGCAGGCGTGAGGAAGTTGGCAGGCGACGAATCGCCGATCCGCAGATCAGCGACAGAACTCGGACATGTTGCGAAGAAGTGCTTCCACCCGTAAGCAAGTGCATCGCGCGCCCGCCGGACCGTTCAGAGCACCGACGACAGCGCGCGGCGCACCTGCTCGATGTCGGTCGCGCCGCGCCGCGCCCAGTCGGCGAGCTGGTCCTCGCCGATCTTGCCGACGTTGAAGTAGGTCGCGTCGGGGTGCGCCAGGTAGAAGCCGCTGACGCTGGCGGCCGGCGTCATCGCCAGGCTCTCGGTCAGGCCCATGCCGATGTCGGCGCAGTTCAGCACCTCGAACATCGCCGCCTTCACCGAATGGTCCGGGCAGGCCGGGTAGCCGGGCGCCGGGCGGATGCCGCGGTACTTCTCGGCGATCAGCTCGGCCGGGCTCAGCGACTCGTCGGGTGCGTAGCCCCAGAACTCGGTGCGCACGCGCTGGTGCAGCCGCTCGGCGAAGGCCTCGGCGAGGCGATCGGCGAGCGCCTTGAACATGATCGAGCTGTAGTCGTCGAGGTCGGCGACGAACTGCTTCTCCTTCTTCTCGGCGCCGATGCCCGCCGTCACCGCGAACAGGCCGATGTGGTCGGCCACGCCCGAGCCTTTGGGCGCGATGAAGTCGGCAAGGCACCGATTCGGGCGTTTCACACCATCGATGACCGGACGCACCGTTTGCATGCGCAGCCCGTGCCAGGTCATGAGCACGTCGGTGCGCGACTCGTCGGTGTAAATCTCGATGTCGTCGTCGCCCACCGTGTTGGCCGGGTACAGGCCGATCACGCCGTTGGCCGTGAGCCATCGGCCTTCGATCGCTCGGCGCAGCAGGCGCTGGCCGTCGCTGAGCACGCGTCGGGCCGATTCGCCGACGATCTCGTCGG
>JAYSLR010000193.1:0-3842 GCA_043725365.1 Rhizobacter sp.
AGTCAGACATGGAAGCGCGCGCTGCGCGCGCGCCGACCCCGGCCCTGCGCTGCTCGTCGCCACAGAAATCGCCCGCACCGGGCACCGCCTGCCGCGAAGTCCGAGGCCGGTGGCTTGCGTTGGAAATGCCACCACGGTGCTCGCAAAGGCGGAAGCGGCCAGGCCGCTCCCGGCTTTGCCGCCGCGACGGTCGAGCAAGTTTCATGGGTCGTGGGTCGCGCGATGCGCGGTGGAGCAACTGACATGACCGGGCCGACCCTTCCGGTCCAGCTTCACGGCAGCCGCCTGGCCGGGGCCGTGCTGCGCCTGCTGGGCTGGCGCCTGTGCTTCGACGGCCTGCCCGGCCGCCAGGGCGTGCTGATCGTCTACCCGCACACCTCGAACTGGGACTTCGGCCTGGGCGTTCTGGCGAAGTGGGCGATCGGCATCCAGGTCACGTTCTGGGGCAAGCACACGCTGTTCGCGCTGCCGCTGTTCGGCCGCTGGCTGCGCTGGCTCGGCGGCGTGCCGGTGGACCGTGCGTCGCCCAACGGCATCGTCGGGCAGATGGCGCGCGAGCTCGAGGCGGCGCGCCGCGACGACCGGTTCCTCTGGCTCGCGCTGGCGCCCGAGGGCACGCGGCGCTACACCGCGGCCTGGCGCTCGGGCTTCTATCACGTCGCCCTGCAGGCGAGCGTGCCGGTCGGTCTGGTGTTCCTCGACTACGGGCGGCGCGAGGTCGGGGTCGAGCGCTTCGTGAGCCTGTCGGGCGACGCGGGCGCGGACCTGGCAGCGATCGCGCGCGGCTTTCGCGCGCCGATGGGCAAGCGGCCGGAACTGGCGGCGCCGATCCGCTTCGAGACATGAGCGAGACCCGGGCCGTTCGCGACTACCTGCTGGACCTGCAGGCGCGCATCGTCGCGGCGATCGAGGCCGAGGACGGTCAGCCCTTCGTCACCGACGCGTGGCAGCGCGAACCGGGCGGCAGGCTCGAGGGCGAGGGGCGCTCGCGCCTGCTCGAAGGCGGCGCGCTGCTCGAACGTGGCGGCTGCAGCTTCTCGCACGTCAAGGGCCGGGCGCTGCCGACGTCGGCCACGCAGCACCGCCCCGAACTCGCCGGCGCGCCGTTCGAGGCGATGGGCGTGTCGCTGGTGTTCCACCCGCGCAACCCGTACGTGCCGACGGTGCACATGAACGTGCGCATGCTCAGCGCGCAGCCCGCAGACGGGCCCGCGGTGAGCTGGTTCGGCGGCGGCATGGACCTGACGCCGTACTACGGCTTCGAGGAAGACGCGGCGCACTTCCACCGCGTCAACCGCGACGCGCTCGCGCCCTTCGGCGCCGACAAGTACCCGCGCTTCAAGCGCTGGTGCGACGAGTACTTCTTCCTGAAGCATCGCGACGAGCCGCGCGGCATCGGCGGCGTGTTCTTCGACGACTTCGCCGAGCTCGGCTTCGAGCGCAGTTTCGAGATGCTGCGTGCGGTTGGCGATGCGTTCCTGCCGGCCTACCTGCCGATCCTGCAGCGCCGCCAGGGCATGCCCCACGGCGCGCGCGAGCGCGAGTTCCAGACCTACCGGCGCGGCCGCTACGTCGAGTTCAACCTGGTGTTCGACCGCGGCACGCTGTTCGGGCTGCAGTCCGGCGGGCGCACCGAGAGCATCCTGATGTCGATGCCGCCGGTCGTGACCTGGCGCTACGACTGGCGCCCCGAGCCCGGCACGCCCGAGGCGCGGCTGTACAGCGACTTCCTGCGCCCGCGCGACTGGGCCGATTGGACCGCGGATTGAGCGCGGGCCGAATTGGGATTTTCGGGGGCAGTTTCGACCCGGTGCACAACGCGCATCTGGCGCTGGCGCGGCTCGCGCTGGCCGAGCTGGCGCTCGACGAGCTGCTGTGGATTCCGGCCGGGCAGCCCTGGCAGAAGGATCGCCGCATGACCGCTGCGGTGCACCGCGAGGCGATGGTGCGGCTGGCCATCGCCGGCGAGCCGCGCTTCGTGCTGTCGCGCATCGAGCTCGAACGCAGCGGGCCGAGCTACAGCGTCGACACCGTGCGCGCGCTGCGGGCGCAGCGCCCCGGCGTCGACTGGACCCTCGTGATCGGCCAGGACCAGTACGCCCGCTTCCACACCTGGCACGGCTGGCAGGAACTGCTCGGCCTGGTCACGCTCGCGATCGCGAACCGGCCCGACGCGCCGGCCGGCGCCGATCCGCAGCTGCTGCGCGTGCCGCACGCGGCCGTCACGCTGCCGATGATGGACGTCTCGTCGACCGACATCCGCGAACGCATCGCGCTCGGGCAGCGCATCGATGATCTGGTGCCGGCCCCGGTGGCGAGCTATATTGCCCGGCATCGCCTCTATCAAGACCAACCCCCACCCAGGAGCTGAATGGACATTCGTAAACTGCAACGCGTCATCGTCGATGGACTGGAAGACGTCAAGGCCCAGAACATCGTCGTGTTCAACACCGAGCACCTGTCGGCCCTGTTCGAGCGCGTGATCATCGCCTCGGGCACGAGCAACCGGCAGACCAAGTCGCTGGCCTCCAGCGTTCGCGAAGCAGTCAAGGCCGCGGGCTACCCGGTACCGCGCACCGAGGGCGAGAGCAACGGCGAATGGATCATCATCGACTGCGGCGCCGCCGTCGTCCACGTGATGCAGCCGACGATCCGCGACTACTACCACCTCGAGGAGATCTGGGGCGACAAGCCGGTCAACATGAAGATCGCGGCCGGCACCACCCGGCTGGTGAAGGCGGCGGAACCCGCGGCGCCGGCCCGCAAGCCCGCCGCGAAGAAGGCGCCGGCGAAGAAGGCGACGACGCGTGCAGCGCCTGCCAGGGCGCCTGCCAAAGCGCCTGCCAAGGCACCCGCAAAGGCGCCGGCGAAGAAGGCGGCCGCGGCGAAGGCGCCGGTGGCCCGCAAGGCGCCGGCCCGCAAGGTCGCGCCTCCGGGCAAGGTCGTCACGCGCGTCGTCGGCGTCAAGTCGGCACCGGCGAAGAAGGCATCGGCCAAGGCGGTTCCGGCGAAGAAGGCGGCGGCGAAGAAGGCTCCTGCGCGGAAGACCACCCGCCGCGCATGAAGTTGCTGGTCGTCGCGGTCGGCCAGCGGCCACCCGCCTGGGCGCAGACGGCCTACACCGAGTTCGAGAAGCGCTTCCCGCCCGAGATGCGGCTGGAGCTGCACGCGGTGAAGGCCGAGGCGCGCGGCGCCAAGACCGCCGGGCAGCTGATGGCCGCCGAGGCGGTGCGCCTGCAGGCCGCGCTGCCGCGCGGCGTGCGCCGCGTCGTGCTGGACGAGCGCGGCACGCGCGTGACAACCCTGCAGCTCGCCGCGCGCCTGCAGGCCTGGCTGCACGACGGCCGCGACGTCGCGTTCCTGATCGGCGGCCCCGACGGCCTGGACGCGTCGCTGAAGGCGGGCGCCGACGAGACGCTGCGCCTGTCCGAGCTGACCCTGCCGCACGCCTTCGTGCGCGTGCTGCTCGCCGAGGCGCTGTACCGCGCGTGGACCGTGACGGTGAACCACCCGTACCACCGTGAATAGGTCGACCTTCATCTACCTCGCGTCGCAGAGCCCGCGCCGGCGCCAGCTGCTCGACCAGATCGGCGTGCGCTACGAGCTGCTGCTGCCGCGCGCCGACGAAGACGCCGAGGCGCTCGAGGCCGAACGCGCGGGCGAGCTGCCGGCGGCCTACGTCGAGCGCGTGACCCGCGCCAAGCTGCACGCGGCGCGCGCGCGCCTGCGGCACAGCGGCCGGCCCGACGCGCCGATCCTGTGCGCGGACACGACCGTCGCGCTGGGCCGGCGCATCCTCGGCAAGCCGGCCGACGCGGCCGCGGCGCTCGCGACGCTTGCGG
>JAYSLR010000194.1:0-6125 GCA_043725365.1 Rhizobacter sp.
CGGTCGGCAGCGCCTGCATCTGCGCGATCGCGCTCGTCATCTGGCCCTCGACGGTGTCGTGGGTGAGGATGATGACGTCGGTGCGCGCCTCGTTGGCGCCGGCCGCGTTCGGTCGCTGCAGCAAGGCGTCGATCGAGATGCCGTGGCCGGCGAGGATGCCGGTGATGCGCGCCAGCACGCCGGTCTCGTCGGCGACCTGCAGGCGCAGGTAGAACGCGGTGACGACCTCGTCCATCGGCAGGATGCGCGTGTCCTGCATCGCGCCGGGCTGGAACGCGAGATGCGGCACGCGGTGGTCCGGGTCGGCGGTGTGCAGCCGCGTGATGTCGACCAGGTCCGCGATCACCGCCGACGCCGTCGGCTCCGCGCCCGCGCCCTTGCCGTAGTACAGCGTGCTGCCGACGGCATCGCCCTGGACCATCACCGCGTTCATCGCGCCTTCGACGTTCGCGATCAGCTGCTTCGCCGGCACCAGCGTCGGGTGCACGCGCAGCTCGATGCCTTCGACCGCACCGCTGCGCCGCTTCGTGATGCCCAGCAGCTTGATGCGGTAGCCGAGTTGCTCGGCGTAGCGGATGTCGGCCGCGTTCAGCTTCGTGATGCCTTCCACGTACGCCTTGTCGAACTGGACCGGCGTCCCGAATGCGATCGCGCTCATGATGGTGGCCTTGTGCGCGGCGTCGATGCCCTCGATGTCGAAGGTCGGGTCGGCCTCGGCATAGCCCAGGCGCTGCGCCTCCTTCAGCACGACATCGAAGTCCAGCCCCTTCGATCGCATCTCGGACAGGATGAAGTTCGTCGTCCCGTTGATGATGCCGGCGATCCACTCGATGCGGTTCGCGGTCAGGCCCTCGCGCAGCGCCTTGATGATCGGAATGCCCCCGGCCACCGCCGCCTCGAAGGCGACGACGACGCCCTTCTCGCGCGCCGCGGCGAAGATCTCGGTGCCGTGCACCGCCAGCAACGCCTTGTTCGCGGTGACCACGTGCTTGCCCGCAGCGATCGCCTCCATGACCAGCGCCTTGGCGACGCCGTAGCCGCCGATCAACTCGATGACGATGTCGATCTCGGGGTTGGCGATGACCAGGCGCGCATCGGCGACGATCTGCGCCGAGTCGCCGACGACGCGCCGGGCCCGCTCGGCGTCCAGATCGGCGACCATCGCGATGCGGATGCCGCGGCCGGCGCGGCGCCGGATCTCTTCCTGGTTGCGCTGCAGCACGTTGAAGGTGCCGCCGCCGACGGTGCCGATACCGAGCAGGCCAACTTGAATCGGTTTGGCTTCGACATCACGTCGCTGCGCGACATGAGTCTGCGCCGAAACACTTCGTGTCTTCATTGTCTTGAATCAGTGCGAGTGGCGCTTGCGGTAGTGCTCGAGGAAGCGACCGATGCGGCCGATCGCCTCGCTCAGGTCGTCGGAGTTCGGCAGGAACACGATACGGAAGTGATCCGGCGTGGGCCAGTTGAAGCCGGTCCCTTGCACGATCAGCACCTTCTGTTCCGACAGCAGGTCGTAGGCGAACTGTTGGTCGTCCGTGATCGGATAGATCTTCGGGTCGAGCCGCGGGAACATGTAGAGCGCCGCCTTCGGCTTGACGACGCTGACGCCCGGAATTTCGCTGAGCAGTTGGTACGCGAGGTCGCGCTGGCGGCACAGGCGCCCGCCCGGCGCGACCAGGTCGTTGATGCTCTGGTAGCCGCCGAGCGCGGTCTGGATCGCCAACTGCCCCGGCGTGTTCGCGCACAGGCGCAGCGAGGCCAGCATGTTCAGGCCCTCGATGTAGTCCTTCGCATGGCGCTTCTCGCCCGACACCACCATCCAGCCCGAACGGTAGCCGCAGGAGCGGTAATTCTTCGACAGGCCGTTGACGGTGACGAACAGCACGTCGTCGGCGAGCGACGCGATGCTGGTGTGGGTGTTGCCGTCGTACAGCGTCTTGTCGTAGATCTCGTCGGCGAACACGATCAACTGGTGCGTGCGCGCGACCTCGACGATCTCGCGCAGCACGCTCTCGGGGTAGAGCGCGCCGGTCGGGTTGTTCGGGTTGATCACGACCAGGGCCTTGGTGCGTGGCGTGATCATCGCCTTCATGTGCTCGATGTCGGGCATCCAGCCGGTCGACTCGTCGCAGCGGTAGTGCACCGGCGTACCGCCCGACAGGCCGACCACCGCGGTGTACAGCGGGTAGTCGGGCGACGGGATCAGCACCTCGTCGCCGTCGTTGAGCAGGGCGTTCATGCCCATCGCGATCAGCTCGGAGGCACCGTTGCCGAGGTACACGTCGTCGATCGTCACGCCGGCGACGTTCTTCTGCTGCGTGTAGTGAACGACCGCCTTGCGCGGTGCGAACAGGCCCTTGCTGTCGGTATAGCCGGCACTGTGCGGCAGGTTGCGGATCATGTCCTGCACGATCTCGTCGGGCGGCTCCAAGCCGAACGCGGCGACGTTGCCGATGTTCAGCTTGATGATCTTGTGGCCCTCTTCCTCCATCTGGCGGGCCTTGTCGAGCACGGGCCCGCGGATGTCGTAGGCGACGTTGGCGAGCTTGCTCGACTTGACGATCGGTTTCAAAAGGCCTCCGAGAAGAATTGCAGCGCTGCGGAACCTACAATTTTGGCACAGGGGTTTGCGCGGGCCGGACCGTGCCCCGCCCCGGCAACACCGTCGACCCACCCTCCACCACCATGAAACTCCAAGCCGACCGCATCGAAGGGCAGAACGCGATCGCCCGCCACGGCCGCGATGGCGTCCTCGTCAACGGCATCGAGCACCGCCGCAGCGTGATCGTGCCCTGGACCGGCGCGGTCGCGCCGTGGCCGGTGCACCGCTTCGAGGCGCTCGCGGAAGCGCACTTCGCCGAACTCGTCGCCATGGCGCCGGAACTGGTGATCTTCGGCAGCGGCTCCAGGATCCGATTCCTGCGCCCGGCGTTGCTGAGGCCGCTGATCGAGCGCCGCATCGGCGTCGAGACGATGGACACGGCGGCCGCCTGCCGAACCTACAACGTGCTGCTCGCGGAGGGCCGTTCAGTGGTCGCGGCGCTGCTGTTCGAAGCGCCGGGGGCGGTCGCCGGCAAGGGTTGACAGGGGCGCCGGACCGCCCTCGGTAACGTTTATAATCTGCGGCTACGCCTGCCCCGGCGCAACCAATCAGAATACTCCATGACGCCAGCCCTCAACAAACCCCTCCCGGAATTTGAAGCGCTCGCGACCGGTGGCGTGAAGTTCACGCCCCAAGCCTACGCCGGCAAGATCGTCGTCCTGTATTTCTACCCGAAGGACAACACGCCCGGCTGCACCACCGAAGCGATGCAGTTTCGCGACCACCACAAGGAATTCGTCAAGGCCGGCGCCGTCGTGTTCGGGGTCTCGCGCGACAACATGGCCTCGCACGACAAGTTCAAGCAGAGCCTGGAGTTGCCGTTCGAGCTGATCGCCGACACCGAAGAGAAGCTGTGCCACATGTTCGGTGTGGTCAAGAACAAGATCATGTACGGCAAGAAGGTCAAGGGCATCGAGCGCAGCACCTTCCTGATCGACGGCCACGGCGTGCTCAAGGGCGAGTGGCGCGGGCTGAAGGTCGCGGGCCACGTAGAGGAAGTGCTGAAGGAAGTCAAGGCGTTGAAGAAGGCCGGCTGAGTCGCAATCGCCCGTCTGGAAGGCCGGCCGGGTGCCGGCCTGTTTGCTTCCCGGCGCCCCGCCCGCCCGCCGCGCGGCAGGCCATCGAACTTGTGCATAATGGGTCGCATGCCCG
Organism: Rhizobacter sp.; assembly: GCA_043725365.1. Classification (GTDB taxonomy): domain Bacteria; phylum Pseudomonadota; class Gammaproteobacteria; order Burkholderiales; family Burkholderiaceae_C; genus LMDS01. Next base: position 3,758 of record JAYSLR010000194.1, read on the forward strand.
GACGTTCCGAACTGCGCATCCCGACCAAGCCGCCCAGCCGACTGTGCGGCTTTTTTGTTTCCTGACCGCCCACACCCACCGATGCCACTGCCCAAGCCGCCTGCCAAACGAGCCTCCCTCCTCAGCGCCGCCGACTTCGATTCCCAGGCGGCACCTCAGCCCGGCAAACGCCCCCAGAAGACCCGCGCGGCCATCGAACCCAGTTCCCCGGCCGTCGTCGAGCTGTACGACGCCACGGCCGCGGCAGGCGCGGCGATCGCGAAGGCCGCACCGGTGATTCCGGCGCGCCCGCTGGCGTCGCCCCGCAAGCCGCAGCCCGAGGCCCGCGCCCGCAAGCCGCGCGGCAGCGGCCCGGCGACGCTGTTCGTGCTCGATACCAATGTGCTGATGCACGACCCGACCTCGCTGTTCCGCTTCGAGGAGCACGACATCTACCTGCCGATGATCACGCTCGAGGAGCTCGACGGCCACAAGCGCGGCATGACCGAGGTCGCACGCAACGCACGCCAGGTCAGCCGCGACCTGGACGCGCTCGCGGCCAGCATGCCGACGCGCGACGCGTCGGGCATGTCCGATGGCCTGGCCTTGTCGCGCACCGGCCATCGCGAGGCCGGCGGCAAGCTGTTCTTCCAGACCAACCTGATCAACGTCACGCTGCCGGCCGGGCTGCCGCAGGGCAAGGCCGACAACCAGATCCTGGGCGTCGTGCAGGCCTTGCGCGAGCAGCAACCCGGGCGCGATGTGGTGCTGGTGTCGAAGGACATCAACATGCGCATTAAGGCGCGCGCGCTGGGCCTGCCTGCCGAGGACTACCTGAACGACATGACGCTGGAGGACGGCGACCTGCTGTACACCGGCGTGCTGCCGCTGCCTGCCGACTTCTGGGACAAGCACGGCAAGACCATGGAAAGCTGGCAGCAGGGCGGCCTGACCTACTACCGCATCAGCGGCCCGATGGTGCCGGTGCTGCTGATCAACCAGTTCGTCTTTCTCGAGGCGCCGGGCGCCGCGCCGCTGTATGCCAAGGTCATCGAGATCACCGGCAAGACCGCGGTGCTGCGCACGCTGAAGGAATACACGCACCAGAAGAATGCCGTCTGGGGCGTGACCGCGCGCAACCGCGAGCAGAACTTCGCGCTGAACCTGCTTATGGACCCGGACTGCGACTTCATCACGCTGACCGGTACCGCCGGGACCGGCAAGACGCTGATGACGCTCGCCGCGGGCCTGTCCCAGGTGATGGACGACCGCCGCTACACCGAGATCATCGTCACGCGCGTCACGGTGCCGGTGGGCGAGGACATCGGCTTCCTGCCCGGCACCGAGGAGGAGAAGATGAGCCCGTGGATGGGCGCGCTCGACGACAACCTCGAGGTGTTGTCCAAGAGCGACGGCGGCGCCGGCGAATGGGGCCGCGCCGCGACCAACGACCTCGTGCGCAGCAAGATCAAGATCAAGTCGCTCAACTTCATGCGCGGCCGCACCTTCCTGAACAAGTTCGTGATCATCGACGAGGCGCAGAACCTGACGCCCAAGCAGATGAAGACGCTGATCACGCGCGCCGGCCCGGGCACGAAGATCGTCTGCCTGGGCAACCTCGCGCAGATCGACACGCCCTACCTGACCGAAGGCAGCTCGGGCCTCACCTTCGCGGTCGACCGCTTCAAGGGCTGGCCGCATTCGGGCCACGTGACCCTGGCGCGCGGCGAACGCTCGCGGCTGGCCGACTTCGCCTCCGAGGTGCTGTGATGATCGGCGGCGCGCCGCACCCCCCGGCGGTGGCGGCAGCGCTGGCGAGCTGGCACCGCATGGTCGCCTCGAAGGACCTGTCCGGGCTGCCCGCATTGCTGCATGCCGACGCCACCTTCCGCTCGCCGATGGCGTTCAAGCCGTATGCCAGCGCGAAGGCGGTGAATCTGATCCTCGCGACCGTGATCGGCGTGTTCGAGGACTTCGAATACCACCGCGAGCTGGCCAGCGACGACGGCCTGAACGCGGTGCTGGAGTTCAGCGCCCGCGTCGGCGACAAGCAGCTCAAGGGCATCGACCTGATCCGCTTCGACACCGACGGCAGGATCGTCGACTTCGAGGTGATGGTCCGCCCGCTCAGCGGCCTTCAGGCTTTGGGCGACGAGATGGGCAGGCGCATCGGCCCGCTGCTGGCGGCCTTCAAGACCCCGAGCTGATCAGGAATTTCGCGAGCGCGTGGTACGCGGGCAGCGTGGTGGGATCAATGCCCATGTTGCCGGCGATATGGTGCGACGCGAATCGCGCGATCACCATCTCGGCCTTCGGGTCGATGTACACGCCCTGCCCATGAATGCCGCGCGCGCAGTACGCGCCGTGTTCGTTGTGCAGCACCCACCAC
>JAYSLR010000195.1:0-28443 GCA_043725365.1 Rhizobacter sp.
CGCCGCGCCGGCGTGCATCATCTCGACCGCACAGCACGCGAGGCCGAAGGTCATCGGCCACAGCGAACCGGTCTTGGACCAGTTGATCAGGGTGTCGACACTGGTCGTGACGAAGCCCTCTTTCAGAACGCCTTCAATGCCCATGGTGCTGCTCTGTGTGATGGCCCTGCCCGTTCGCTTCGATCGTCATTCCCAATCGAGCGCACCCTTCTTCCACTCGTACGCGAAACCCACGACCAGGATGCCGAGGAACAGCATCATGGCCCAGAAGCCGGCCGTGCCGATCTCCTTCAGCGACACCGCCCACGGAAACAGGAACGCGATCTCCAGGTCGAACAGGATGAACAGGATCGCGACGAGGTAGTAGCGCACGTCGAACTTCATGCGCGCGTCTTCGAAGGCCTCGAAGCCGCATTCGTAGGGCGAATTCTTCGCCTTGTCGGGCCGGTTCGGCCCGAGCAGGAATCCGAGCACCTGAGGTGCCACGCCCACTGCCGCACCGATCAGGATGAACAGGATGACGGGCAGGTAAGGTTCCAGATTCATGGGTCAGTGCCGGCCCGCGAGAGCCTGCGTTAGCTGGAGCAGATCGACCTCACTGCGCGACGCGAAGCATCGCGCGATGGGACCGAGCAATTTTGGTGCCGTCGGCGAGACTCGAACTCGCACAGCTTTCGCCACTACCCCCTCAAGATAGCGTGTCTACCAATTTCACCACGACGGCCAAGCGCAAAAACCGCACCTGAAAGTTGCGCCCGATTCGCATGAGGAGTGGCTCACCGGACAGCTGCGCATTCTAACCTCAAAGCCTCGCGGCTTCGCGGTGCGCACAGCACTGCAACGCTGCGCGCGACGCCCCCGAGCGGCACGCGCGCGAGCGTTCCTTACTTGGTCGGAATCGCGCCGGCGCCGGAGGCCTGCGGCGCCGGCACTGCAGGCACGGTTGCCGCCGAAGCGGCCGGCGCGATCGCCGCCGGCACGCTCGTGGCGCCGGGCACCTGCGCGGCACCCGTCAGCGGCACGCTGGCTGCCGGCGCGGTGACGGCCGGACGGTCGAGCACGCTGGCGCCGCTGGACGGCCGCGCGCGATCGTTCGAGAAGTAGGCCAGGCCGAGCGTGCACGCAAAGAAGATCGCGGCGCACACCGCCGTGGAGCGCGACATGAAGTTCGCGCTGCCGGTGGCGCCGAACAGGCTGCCCGAGGCACCGCTGCCGAACGACGCGCCCATGTCGGCACCCTTGCCGTGCTGGATCAGCACCAGGCCGATCATCACCAGGGCGGTCAGGATCTGCAGCGCCACGACCAGGTTCAGTATCAGGTTCATTCTTCGGACTCCAAAATTCTCTCGTTGCGCGGCGGTCGATCGAGTCAACCCGCTGCGCGGCAGATGGCGGCGAAATCGCCCGCCTTCAATGAGGCCCCGCCGATCAGGCCGCCATCGATGTCGGCCTGCGCGAACAGGCTCGCGGCGTTGTCGGCCTTGACGCTGCCGCCGTACAGGATCTTCATCTCCAGCGCGTGCTCGGTCGCGGCCTTCAGTTGCGCGCGCAGCAGCGCGTGCACCGCCTGCGCCTGCTCGGGCGAAGCGGTCTGGCCAGTGCCGATGGCCCAGACCGGTTCGTAGGCGACGACGATCTGCGAGATGCAATGGCCCAGCGTGTGGATCACCGCCGACAGCTGGCGCTTGACGACGGCGTCGGTCTGCCCCGCTTCGCGCTCGGCCAGCGTCTCGCCGACGCAGACGATCGGCGTGATGCGGTGCGCGAGCGCCGCCTTCGCCTTGTCGGCGACGAGCTGGTCGCTTTCGGCGTGGTACGCGCGGCGCTCCGAGTGGCCGGCCAGCACATAGCGGCAACCGAACTCGGCGAGCATTGCGGCCGAGACCTCGCCGGTGTAGGCGCCCGATTCGAAGGCGGAGCAATCCTGCGCGCCCCAGGCGATCGCGTCGCCCTGCAACGACAAGGCCACGTCGCCGAGGTACGGGCTCGGCGCACAGACCGCGACCTCCGCGACCCACGGGCCGGCCGCCTTCAGCGCCGCCAGCAGCTCGGCGTTCGCGGCACGGCTGCCGTTCATCTTCCAGTTGCCCACGACGAGTTTGCGGCGCACGGCCGAGGCCTCCGAGATCTTCATCGTCACCACGCCAGCACCAGCTTGCCGATGTGCTGGTTCGATTCCATCAGGGTGTGCGCCGCCGCGGCCTGATCGGCCGGGAACACCTTGAAGATGACCGGCTTGATCCTGCCGGCCTCGATCCACGGCCAGACCGTCGCGCGCAGCGCCGCGGCGATTGCGGCCTTGAACGCCACCGGCCGCGGCCTGAGCGTCGAACCGGTGATCGTCAGGCGCCTGCGCAGCACGACGCCGGCGTCGATCTGCGCCTCGACGCCGCCCTGCACCGCGATGAACACCAGGCGCCCGTCCTCGGCCAGGCACTTCAGCTCACGCGCCACGTACGCGCCGGCAACCATGTCGAGGATCACGTCGACGCCGCGACCATCGGTCAGTCGCTTCACCTCGTCGACGAAATCCGCGGTCCGGTAGTTGATCGCGTGGTCGGCACCGAGTTGCACGCAGGCAGCACACTTCTCGTCGCTGCCGGCCGTCGCGATCACCGTCGCGCCGGCGGCCTTGGCCATCTGGATCGCCGTCACGCCGATGCCGCTGGTGCCTCCCTGGATCAACAGCGTCTCGCCGGCCTTCAGCCGCGCGCGGTCGAACACGTTCGACCAGACGGTGAAGAAGGTCTCGGGCAGGCTCGCGGCCTCGATGTCGCTCAGGCCCGCCGGCACCGGCAGCAACTGGCCGATCGGTGCGACGCACAACTGCGCGTAGCCGCCACCGGCCACCAGCGCGCAGACGCGGTCGCCGAGCTTGAAGCCGGCCGCCGCGAGCGCCGGCGCGTCGCCGGCCTCGATCACGCCGGCGACCTCCAGCCCCGGCAGATCGGAAGCCCCCGGCGGCACCGGATAGTGACCCTTGCGCTGCAGCACGTCCGGGCGGTTCACGCCCGATGCGCTGACGCGGATCAGCGCCTCGCCCGCACCCGCGACCGGGTCGGGACGCAGCACTTCACGCAGCACTTCGGGCGCGCCGAATGACGCGATCTCGACGGCTCTCATCGAGCGCGCCTCACTCTTGGAACTGGGGCTGCTGCTGGGGTTGCGAATCCCGGTCGATCAGCGCCTTCATCGACAGTTTCACGCGGCCCTTCTCGTCGGTCTCGAGCACCTTGACCTTGACGATCTGGCCTTCCTTGAGAAAGTCGGTGACCTTCTCGACGCGCTGGTGCGCGATCTGGCTGATGTGCAGCAGGCCGTCCTTGCCCGGCATCAGGTTCACGAGGGCCCCGAAGTCGAGGATCTTCGTGATCGGGCCTTCGTAGACCTTGCCCACTTCGACTTCGGCGGTGATCTCCTCGATGCGCTTCTTTGCGAAGCCGGCCTTGTCGGCGTCGGTCGAGGCGATCGTGATCGTGCCGTCTTCGCCGATGTCGATCGTGCAGCCGGTCTCTTCGGTCAGCGCGCGGATCGTCGCGCCGCCCTTGCCGATGATGTCGCGGATCTTCTCGGGGTTGATCTTCATCGTGTACAGGCGCGGTGCGAACTGCGAGACCTCGGCCTTCGCGCCACCCATCGCCTCGGTCATCTTGCCCAGGATGTGCAGGCGCGCCTCCTTGGCCTGCGCCAGCGCCACCTGCATGATCTCCTTCGTGATGCCCTGGATCTTGATGTCCATCTGCAGCGCCGTCACGCCGGCCGTCGTGCCGGCGACCTTGAAGTCCATGTCGCCGAGGTGATCCTCGTCGCCGAGGATGTCGGTCAGCACCGCGAAGCGGTTGCCGTCCTTGATCAGGCCCATCGCGATGCCGGCGACGTGCGCCTTCAGCGGCACGCCGGCGTCCATCAGCGCGAGGCAGCCGCCGCACACCGAAGCCATCGACGACGAACCGTTCGACTCGGTGATCTCGGAGACCACGCGCATCGAGTACGGGAAGTCGGCCTGGCTCGGCAGCACCGCGACCAGCGCACGCTTGGCGAGCCGCCCGTGGCCGATCTCGCGGCGCTTGGGCGTGCCGACGCGGCCGGTCTCGCCGGTCGCGAACGGCGGCATGTTGTAGTGCAGCATGAAGTACTCGGTGAACTCGCCGGCGAGCGCGTCGATGCGCTGCGCGTCGCGCGCGGTGCCGAGCGTCGCGGCGACCAGCGCCTGGGTCTCGCCGCGCGTGAACAGCGCGGAACCGTGGGCGCGCGGCAGCACGCTGTTGCGAATCTCGATGTCGCGCACGGTGCGCGTGTCGCGGCCATCGATGCGCGGCTCACCATTCAGGATCTGGCTGCGCACGATGCGCGCTTCGATGTCGAACAGCACGTTGTCGAGCGCGACCTTGTCGAAGGCCACGCCCTCGCCTTGCAGCGACGCGACGGTCGCGGCCGTCACGGCGCGCGTGGCGTGCGTCCGAGCCTGCTTCGAGCGGATCTGGTAGGCCTCGCGCAGCGGGCCCTCGGCGAGTGCCACGACCTTGGCGATGAAGGGCTCGTCCTTCGCGGCGGCGGTCCAGTCCCAGGCCGGCTTGCCGGCGTCACGCACCAGTTCGTTGATTGCGTGAATCGCGATGTTGCCCTGCTCGTGGCCGAACACGACGCCGCCCAGCATGATCTCTTCCGAGAGCTGCTGCGCTTCCGACTCGACCATCAGCACGGCCGCTTCGGTGCCGGCGACGACCAGGTCCATCTTCGACTCGAGCAGTTGCGTCTTGCCCGGGTTCAGCACGTACTGGCCATTGACGTAGCCGACGCGCGCGGCGCCGATCGGGCCATTGAACGGGATGCCCGAGATCGCCAGCGCGGCCGAGGAACCGATCAGCGCGGCGATGTCGGCCGAGACCTCGGGGTTCAGCGACAGCACGTGGATCACGACCTGGACTTCGTTGTAGAAGCCCTCGGGGAACAGCGGGCGCAGCGGCCGGTCGATCAGGCGCGAGGTCAGCGTCTCGAGTTCGCTCGGGCGGCCTTCGCGCTTGAAGAAGCTGCCAGGGATCTTGCCGGCGGCGTAGGTCTTCTCGATGTAGTCGACGGTGAGCGGGAAGAAATCCTGCCCCGGCTTCGGATTCTTGGCGGCGACCACGGTGGCCAGCACCACGGTGTCTTCGATGTTGACGATCACGGCGCCGCCGGCCTGGCGGGAAATTTCACCGGTCTCCAGGACGACGGTGTGTTGACCCCATTGGAAGGTCTTGGTGACTTTGTTGAACATGCTCATGCGGGTGGCTCCGGTGGTGGTGGAGCACGTCGGGGCGGGATGCTATTCCAAGGGTGCTCCCACGGGGAACATCGGTGGAATGACACGGCGTCGCCGCGCGGCTCCAAAAACGAAAAGCCTGTGCTGGCGAATTCCAGACAGGCTCTCTCTCGCTCGTTCGCCGCCTACTTGCGCAGGCCGAGTTTCTGGATCAGCGCGGTGTAGCGCTCGGCATCGCGGCCTTTCAGGTAGGCCAGCAGGCTCTTGCGCTGGTTGACCATCTTCAGCAGACCACGGCGACCGTGGTGGTCTTTCATGTGGGTCTTGAAGTGCGGCGTCAGGTCGTTGATGCGGGCCGTCAGGATCGCGACCTGGACTTCCGGGGACCCGGTGTCGTTGGCGCTGCGCGCGTTGGCCTTGACGATCTCGGCCTTGTCGATGGTGGCGTTGGACATTTCTGACTCGTTTCCAGTTGATTGAAACCGAGCCACCCCGCCGTCGAGAAGACGTTGCTTGCGGAATGCCACGGTTTCGATTGCGCCCGCGCCTGCTCGGCCCGGGCTCCACTTGCGCACACCGGTGAAACCGACCAGTGGCGTGCCTTTGCTCCGCGACCCGGCAGGACTGCGCCAGCCGCGAAACCGTGGAATTATAGCCTGAGGAAGTCGCGCAGCCGTTCGACCCCCTGCGTCAGGCGCCCCGGGTCGTGCGAGGCGAAGCACCAGCGCAGCCAGCCCTCGGCCTCGGCGCCGAACGCGGCGCCCGGCGCGAGGCCCAGGCCGGCCTCGGTCACGAGGCGCTTCGCGAAGGCGAGCGAATCGTCCTGGCCCTCGACGCGGAAGAACGCGTACATGCCGCCCTCCGGGCTCGCCACCTGCACGCCGGGCAGCGCCGCGAGCTGCGGCAGCAGCGTGTCGCGGCAATGGCGCAGACGACCGACCAGGCCGGGCACGAAGTCGGCCGCGCCGGCCAGCGCCGCCAGACCGGCGCGCTGCACGAAGACCGGCGCGCACGAGGTGTTGAATTCGATCAGCGTCGCCAGCGCCGGCACCAGCGCCGGCGGCAGCACCAGCCAGCCCAGCCGCCATCCGGTCATCAGGAAGCTCTTCGAGAAGCTGTGGGCGACGACGAGCCGGTCGTCGGGCTCGGCAATGTCGAGGAAACTCGGCGCGCAGCGGCTGCCCGGCGCGAAGTAGATTCGCTCGTAGACCTCGTCGGCGACGATCCATGTGCCGGTGCGCCGGCAGTGATCGAGGAGTGCCTGCTGCTCGGCGCGCGTCAGTGTCCAGCCGGTCGGGTTGTTCGGGGCGTTGACGAGCAGCACCTTGGTCTGCGGCGTGACCGCATCGAGCAAGGCCGCCAGATCGAGCCGCCAGGCACCCTGCTCGACCTTCAGCGACACGCGCGTGACGTGCGCGCCGAGGATCACCGGCTGCGCCGTCAGGTTCGGCCAGACCGGCACGACCGCGACGACCTCGTCGCCCGAGCCGACCAGCGCCTGCATCGCGAGCATCAGCGCGTTGACGCCCGACGATGTGACCGCGATCCGGTCCGCGCCGACCGGCCGGTGCAGCGTGCCGGTGTAGGCCGACAGCGCCTCGCGCAGCGCCGGCAGGCCCAGGTTGTGGGCGTAGAAGGTCTCGCCGTCGTTGAGCGAGCGCACCGCTGCGTCGCGGATGAAGGCCGGCGTGGGCTCGTCGCTCTCGCCGAACCAGAACGCGAGCACGTCGCTGCGGCCGAGGGCAGCGTTCGCGACCTCGCGGATCTTCGAGCCGGGCAGTTGATCGATGACCTGTCGCATCGCGTTCCTTCAGGGGCGTTCCATCTTGCAGCGGGTCGGCCGCTCGGTCAGGCGCGGCTCGACATAGCGAACCGTCCTGAAGCCGAAGCCGGAGCCCTCATTGTCGTGCGCCACGCCCGGAGCGCCGGCACGCTCCATCACGCTGACGTACAGCGGCTGGATGAACTGGTGGTCCGGGGCGCGCATCCAGCCCTGATGAAGGCCGCCCAGCGTGTTCGGATCGAGCGTCATGCCCTCCAGCGCGCGTGCGACGGCGACCGCATCGGTGCTGCCGGCGTGCTCGATCGCTGCCGCCAGCATCTCGATCATCACCTGCATGCGCGCGTGCACGTAGTCGTCCTGCGGCTTCGGGAAGCGCGCGCGGAAGCTCGCGTAGAAGCGCTCCGACGCGGGCGTGCCGACGTTCGGGTGCCACTCGGCCACCGCCAGCACGCGGTCGACGCCGGCCTCGCCGATCGCCGCCGGCGCGCCCAGCGCGTTGCCGTAGAAGGTGTAGAAGCGCGCGTCGACGCCGGCCTCGCGCGCCGCCTTGATCAGCAGCGTCAGGTCGTTGCCCCAGTTGCCGGTGAGCACCGCCTGGGCGCCGCTGGCCTTGATCTTCGCGGCGTAGGGCAGGAAGTCCTTGACGCGCCCCAGCGCATGCAGTTCGTCGCCGACGATTCTGATGTCGGGCCGCTTCTCGGCCAGGCTGGCGCGGGCTTGGCGCAACACCTGCTGGCCGAAGCTGTAGTCCTGGCCGATCAGGTAGACCTTCTTGACACTGGCGTCGTCGCGCAGCACGTCGGTCAGCGCCGCCAGCCGCATGTCGGCATCGGCATCGAAGCGGAAGTGCCAGAAGCTGCACTTCTCGTTCGTCAGCGCCGGGTCGACTGCCGAGTAGTTCAGGAACAGCGCCCGTTGCGCCGGCTCGCGCGCGTTGTGCTTGTTCAGCGCGTCGATCAGCGCCGCGGCGGCGGCCGAGCTGTTGCCCTGCATCACGAAGCCGACATCCTGGTCGAGCGCCGACTTCAGCATCGCCAGCGTCTCTTCGGTGTTGCCCTTGCTGTCCAGGCGCAGCAGCTGCAGCGGTCGCGCCCCGCCCGGCAGCCTCACGCCGCCGCGCGCGTTGACGCGCTCGACCGCCAGCAACAGGTTGCGGTAGACCGCCTCGCCAGCGTTCGCGAAACTGCCCGACAGGCCCTCGATCATCGCGAGCCGGATCGGCTCGCCCCCGCCCTGCGCGCGCGCGTCGGCGCTTGCGCAGACGATCCCCAGGCACAGCGCCAACACCCGCGTCACGCTTCGCAATGTCGCCAATTTCAAGTCCCTTGAAAACAAAAATGCCGCTCCAAATTCGGCGGCATGGTTGCTGCACGGTGCGGCAACGAAACCGGATTGTAGGAGCCCTCCATGTTCGTTCTGCCTTTGTCGCGCACCGTCTCCCGCTCGGCCGCGCCGCACTTCGCCCGCGCCGTCGATCGCCTGTTCGACGACTCCCTGGACCGCTACTTCGGCGGCACCGCCAGCGGCGCACGCACGCCGGCATTGGATGTGAGCGAGACCGACAGCGCCTACATCGTCGCGTTCGACGTGCCCGGCGTGACGCGTGCGCAGCTGAAGGTCTCGGTCGAAGGTCGTCGCGTCAGCCTCGAAACGGTCGAGGCGCAGAGGTCGGATACGACCGACACACCCGCTGGCGCCGAGCTGACCCCGCCCGCCGCGCCGCGCGCGCTCTACCGCGAGCGCAGCGCCGCACGCTATGCCCGCACCGTGAGCCTGCCGGCCGAGGTCGACCAGGGCGCGTCGCAGGCGAAGTTCGAGAACGGCGTGCTGACCTTGACGCTGGCGAAGAAGGTCGCGACCGGCGCGACCCAGCTCAGCGTCGACTGAGATAGGGCACCCGGCGGCGGAATACTGCCGCCACCCGCCAGGCGGGTGCTCAGGCCGCTTGGGGAGCGGCCCGGCGCCGGCCTGAGGCCGTTCAGGCCGCGATCAGCGGCCAGCGCGGCAGCACGCTGAACGCGTAGTCGCTGGCCGCGGCGGCGCGACCGCGCTGCCAGCGCATCGCGGCGGCGAGCGCGATCATCGCGCCGTTGTCGGTGCACAGCGCCAGCTCCGGGTAATGCACCCGGAGCTGGCGTCTTGCGCATTCGGCATTCAGCCGCTCGCGCAGGTGCAGGTTCGCGCCGACCCCGCCGGCCACGACGATGCGTGTGCAGCCGGTGTCGCGCAGGGCCTGCAGCGACTTGCGCACCAGCACATCGACGATGGCCTGCTGCGTCGCGGCGGCCAGGTTCGCCTTGTCCTGCTCGCACAGGTTGCCCAGTTTCATCACCTGCGTGCGCACCGCCGTCTTCAGACCCGCGAACGAGAAGTCGAGGTCGCCGCTGTGCAGCAGCGGGCGCGGCAGCACGAACGCGCCGGCATCGCCGAAGGCGGCCATCCGCGCCAGCGCCGGCCCGCCGGGGTAGCCCAGGCCGAGCAGCTTCGCCGACTTGTCGAAGGCCTCGCCGGCCGCGTCGTCGATGGTCTCGCCGAGCAATTCGTAGACGCCCACGTCATCGACCCGCATCAGCTGCGTGTGCCCGCCCGACACCAGCAGCGCGACGAACGGAAAGGCCGGCGGGTCGGCCGACAGGAACGGCGAGAGCAGATGCCCCTCGAGGTGGTGCACGCCGATCGCCGGGCGCTGCAGCGCGGCCGCCAGCGCACTGGCCACGCCGGCACCGACCAGCAGCGCACCGGCCAGCCCCGGCCCGCGCGTGTAGGCGACGAAGTCGATGTCCGCCAACGTCGCGCCGGCCTCGGCCAGCACCTGGCGTGCGAGCGGCAGCACGCGCCGGATGTGGTCGCGCGAGGCCAGTTCGGGCACGACGCCGCCATAGGCCTGGTGCATGTCGATCTGGCTGTGCAGCGCCTGCGCGCGCAGCCGCGGCGTGCCCTGCAGCGCCGCTTCGACGAGGGCGACGCCGGTCTCGTCGCACGACGATTCGATCCCCAGGATGTTCATCGCGCCAGTGTGTCACAGGGCACCCGGCGAGCGGGTGCCCGGCGCCGATCAGCGCGCGTGGCTGTTGTTTCCCCCGCCCGGCACGCTGCGCAGGTCCTGCGCGACGCGGCCATCGTGGAGCACGATCACGCGGCTCGCCGACGCGATCGTCTCGGGCCGGTGCGCGACGATGATGCGCGTCAGCGGGAGCTGGCGGACGGCCTGATTGACCTCGCGCTCGCGTTCGACGTCGAGCGCGCTGGTCGCTTCGTCGAGGAACAGGATCTTCGGTCGCTTGTACAGCGCGCGCGCCAGCAGGATGCGCTGGCGCTGGCCGCCCGAGAGGCTGCCACCCATGTCGCCGATCAGGGTGTGGAAGCCCATCGGCATCGCCTCGATGTCGTCGCGCACCGCGGCCACGCGCGCACACTCGGCGACCCAGTCCGGGTCGGCCTGCGGGTCGAAGAAGCTGATGTTGTCGGTGATCGAGCCGGCGAAGAGCTGGTCGTCCTGCATCACGGTGCCGATCATGTCGCGCCAGGGGCGCAGCCCGAGCCGGGCCAGCGGCACGCCGCCGACACGGATCTCGCCGGACTGCGGCGCGTGCACCCCCAGCATCAGCTTCAGCAAGGTGGTCTTGCCACAGCCCGACGGGCCGACGATCGCGACCGACTCGCCCGGCTCGATCTGCAGGCTCAGGCCGCGCAGGACCTCGGGTTCGGACTCCGAGTAGGCGAAATGCACGTCGCGCAGTTCGAGGCTGACCGGCAACTCGGCACTGCGCGCCACGAACCCGGCCTGCGGCTCGGGCGCGGTGAGCACGATGTCGGCCAGCCGCTCGCCCTGCAGCGTCAGCATCCTCAGTTCGACGAGCTTGTCGATCAGCGCGCTGATGCGCGTGGCGAACTGCTCCTTGTAGGCGATGAACGCGAACAGCATGCCGACCGAGAAGCGGTGGTCCATCACGAGCAGCGCACCGACCCAGACGATCGCGATGCGCTCCAGGCCGAACACCAGCTTGTGGCCGACGCTGAACATCAGGTCGAGCTTGCGCGTCGCAATGTGAGCGTTCATCGCGTCGACCACCAGGTTCATGAAACGCGCCTGGCGGTCCTCCTGGCGGTTGAACAGCTTGATCGACTGCACGCCGCGCAGCGACTCGAGGAAGTGGCTGGAGCGCTTCGCCTCGAAGACGATCGATTCCTCGGTCGCCTCGCGCAGCGGCCGGAAGAACGCCGCCCTCAAGGCCGCGTAGACCGCGACGCTGCCGGCCGCGATCGCCGTCAGCAGCGGGCTGTAGACCAGCATCATCGCCAGCGTGACGACGACCAGCACCCCGTCGAGCACGGCCTCGATGAAGCTGGTGGTCAGGGTCTGCTGGATCTTCTGCACCGCGCCGAAGCGCGACATCACGTCGCCGGTGTGGCGCTTCTCGAACCACGCGACCGGCAGCCGCATCAGGTGCGCGAACACGTTGGCCAGCCATTGCAGGTTCAGCGTCGACGACAGGTGCAGCACGGCCCACGAGCGGATCGCACCGGTCGCGACCTGGATCAGCACCAGCAGAGCGAAGCCGATGCCCAGCGTGACGAGCAGGTCGCGGTCCAGGCTGACGAGCACGCTGTCGACCACCCACTGCATGAAGAACGGCGACAGCAGCACGAAGAACTCGAGCGCCAGCGCGAGCCCGAAGATCTGCAGCAGCGAGCGGCGCAGCCCGCTGACGCGGCCGAGCAGCTGGCGCAGGCTGACCGTCTGGCGCTCGGCGTGCGGCTCGAACTCGGCCTGCGGCGCCAGTTCGAGCACGACGCCGGTGAAGTGCTTCGACACCTCGGCCAGCGGCAGTCGGCGCACGCCGCGCGCCGGGTCGTGGATCACCGCGACACCGCGGCTCACCTCCTTCAGTACGACGAAGTGGTTCAGGTCCCAGTGCAGGATGCAGGGCAGCACCAGCCCGGGCAGGTGCGCCATCTCGGCGCGCAACGCCCGCGCGTTGAACTGCAGCCGGCCGGCCAGGCGCAGCAGGTCGGCCATCGTCGCGCCCTTCAGCGACATCGGGAAGCGCTGGCGCAGCGTGGGCAGGTCGCTGTTCAGGCCGTGGTGGGCCGCGACCATCGCGATGCAGGCCAGGCCGCATTCGGCGGCCTCGGTCTGCAGGATCACCGGCAGGCGGTGGCCGCCCAGTCCGAGGCGCAGGCCGGCCAGCCACGGGGCGGTCGTCATCGCGTCAGACCCGGCCGGCGATGCCGAGCACGGGCTCGAACAGCCATTCGATCAGGCGCCGCCGGTCGAGCAGCACGTCGGCTTCCAGCTGCATGCCGGGCACGAGCGCCTGCGGCTCGCCGTAGGCGGCGACGCTCTGGTGGTCGAGCGCAACCGTGATCCGGTACAGCGGCTCACCGCTCGCGCTGAGCGCAGCGGGCAGCGCCAACCCGGCCAGCTCCGAGGCCTGCAGCGGCGAGCGCGACACCTGCACGACCGCGCCCGACTGGTGGCCGAACTTCTGGTACGGGAAGGCCTGGTAGCGCAGCTCGACCGGCTGGTTCGGCCGCACGAAGCCGACCGCGCTCGACGGCGCGAACAGCTGGGCCTGCAGCCTGGCGTCGGCTGGCAACAGGCTCGCGAGCGCGACCGCAGGCGTGACCGTCTGCCCCGGTTCGGCGAGCACGCCGCTGACGACGCCGTCCTGCGGTGCGCGCACGACGATGCGGCTCCGCGCCTCGTTTTCCGCGGCCTGCTGCGCAAGCGCCGAGAGGTCGCGCTCGATCGCACCCTGCGCGGCCTGTGCCTGCAACGGCAACTCGTGCCGCTGCGCCTGCAGCGCCGCAATCTCGCGCAGCCGGCCGGCGCGCTGGCGCTCCAGGCCCTGCAGCTGCGCCTTCACGTTGAGGACTTCCTCCGCCTTTGCGCGTACCTGCGCCGACGAGACGAAGTTGTCGTTGCGCAGCGACTCGTACTGCGCCTGGGCCTGCTGCGCGAGCGCGAGGCGCTGGGTCTGCAGATCGGCCTCGGACGTCATCGAGCCGAGCTCGCTGCGCATCTCGTCGATCTGGCGATCGATCGCGGCGAGCTGGGTCTGCTCCAGCGCGCTGCGCTGGCGGGCGGCGCCCTGCAGGCTCAGCGTGCGCGAAACGATGCTGCCCTGTACTGCCGCCTGCGTGTCGCCGCTCGGCGTGGCCTGGCCGACCGCGAGCACGAACAGCACGTCGCCGCGGCGCACCGGTCGCCCTTCGGCGACGTGGCTTTCGACGACCGTCGCCGGCTGCGGTGCGACCAGCCGGATCACCCCGCGGTCGGGCACCAGGTAGCCGCTGACGCGTGCCTTGCGCGTGTACTCGCCGAGTGACAGGTAGACCGTCAGCGCCACCGCCACGAGCAGCGCGAGCGTGGTCAGCACCGTCAGCGAAACCGGCCGGATCAGCTGAATGCTGCCCAGCCAGTCGCGCTCGCGGTGTTCAAGAGCTTCAGGGCGGAACAGGTTGCCCACGGAGCCCGACGCGGCTTACCAGGTGCCGTTCGGCGCGTCGGTCGAAGTGCTAGCCGACCAAGTGCCATTCGGTGCCAGGCCGCCACCGACTTGGCCCAACTGAGCGTTGTCGAGCTCGGCCGGCGGCGCGGCTTCGACCCTCTCGTCTGAAGCGAGCGGGACAATCTGATCGACAGAACGGTCTGTTTGCATGGGGGACTCCGGCCAAAGGTGGTGGTGACGCACATCTCGGATGCACGACATGAATTCCACCAGAGGGGGATCTGTCCCGTAACTGTCAAGTCTTACAGGGTGGGGGTTGACCTCGCGCCGGAATCGACACGTCAACAACTTCGAACTGGATCAGCGTGGATCAGCGCAGAACGCCGGGCGTCAGCGCAGCAGGCCCAATCTCAGCGCCTTGAGCACCGCCTGGTGCTTGTTCACGCAACCCAGCTTGTGGGTCGCATTGTTGACATGGAGAGCGGCCGTGCGCTCGGTGATGCCCAGGACATGGCCCACCTCCCAGGCCGTCTTGCCTTCCATGGTCCAGCGCAGCGACTCCAACTCGCGCGGTGTCAGCGATGGCGCAGAGGGGTCGGCCGGCGCGGGCATCAGAATTCGCGATGCGGCGTCCTGCGCATGAACCGCGAACAACTGGAGGTCGGCGACGATCCGGGTCAGCTCCGCGGCATCGTCCGGGACCGGCTTGTCTCTGTCGACGCCGAGGAGAAAGTGACGCCCCTCCGGAAGATGAAGGGCCAGGCAGATGCCGTTGCTGATCCCGAATCGCGCCTGCTCTTCCCACTTGTCGCCCAAGCCGCTGCGCACGTAAGTATCCTGGTCCCAGATGATCGGAACGCTCTGGCGCTTGCAGTGTTGCATCACGGGGTCGCGGCGGCCGTTCATCGGGTTCCGGAACGCCTCCTTGTAGTCGCGCGGCGTGTTGTCCACGATGATGAACTCAGGTTCACCGAGCATGTGGTCGATCACCAGCGTCGCGGACACCGTCTCGAACCCGAGCCGCCTCGTGAACCCAACGAGTTCACCCTGGAACTCGTCACGATTCCGGCTCTTCAGTACCTCGGAGAAACCGCCCTGCAGCATTCCGCCCTTTCAGCCTTGAACGCGCTACTCGTCACGAACCCACACAAACACCGGGCATCAACCTGACAAGGTTGACAGATGGCAGAACGCGACTGCATCGCCACACTCCGCACATCCGTCACTCCCTGCACGAGGTTCGATCATCGACTCGATGGCTTTATCCGCCGCCATGACCCCCGCGTGGATCGTCTACGCGTGGGCCCCCGTATTGTGGCAGGCCGCTCACGCCCCACAACTGCATCTCGTCCACCTCGGCACGCGGGTGTTGACTTTCGGCGACGACGACGGTCCGTGCAGCGGCCAGACCCTGTGGGGCGATCAGTCCGAGGCCTGTGCCGCCGGCGTCGCCTGGGACTGGATCGAAGTGCGGCACGGCGTCGTCGCGATGTCGGACCCGCTCGGCATGATCACCAACCTGCGGCTGATCGACGCCAACGGCGAAGTCCTGAGCCAGACCCAGGTCGCCGTGCACCTGCACCCGCTGGTGCATGCGTTGCCCTGGCAGAGCGAGGTCCAGCGCGCCCTGTGCCAGCCGTCCTGAGGTACGGCCGAGCCGGGGCGCAGGAATCTTTTGCATACATCTCGCCACCCCGCCTGCCCCGGGATCGTGCACAGTGGCGTCCGGGCTGCGCCGAAGGGCGCGGTCGTCACCTCAAGCGATCACGTTGGAGCCATGAAGGAATACCGTCTCGTCGCGTGGCCGCAGTTGAAGGCTCCGTTCGACCGCATCGCGCACCGCCGCATGCTCAGCGATCTGTCGCACCGCCACATGTCCCTGGCCCGCTTGGCCGAGTGCAGCGGCATGCGGCGCCACGATGTCCGAGCCTTCCTCGAGATGCTCGAAGCGCGCGACCTGCTCGTGGAGCGCGAGGCGGCGGTCGTCGATTCGTTGTTCGGCTCGCTGCGCCCTCTGGGCGGCTGGCTGCGCCGCGCGTTCGCGGCCAGCCACCTGGGCCGATGAGGCTTCAGTCGGCCAGCAAGCGGTAGCCGACGCCGGTTTCGGTCAGGATGCGCCGCGGCTGCGCCGGGTCGGCTTCCAGCTTCTGCCGCAGCTGCCCCATGTAGACCCGCAGGTAGTGGGTGCGCTCGGCATGCGCCGGGCCCCAGACCTCGCGCAGCAAGGCGCGGTGCGTCAGCACCCGGCCTGCGTTCGCGATCAGCACGCCGAGCAGCCGGTATTCGATCGGCGTCAGGTGAACCGTCTCGCCGGCACGCTCGACGCGCCGCGCCGCGAAGTCGACCGTGATGTCGCCGAACGTGAACACCGGGCTGCCCGACTCACCGGTCCGCTGGCCGCGGCGCAGCGCGACACGCACGCGCGCCATCAGCTCGCCGACGCCGAACGGCTTGGTCAGGTAGTCGTCCGCCCCGGCGTCGAGCGCGGCGATCTTGTCGGCCTCGTCGGTGCGCGCCGACAGCACGATCACCGCGACCTGCGACCAGGCGCGCAGGTCGCGCAGGTAGTCCACGCCGTCGCCGTCGGGCAGGCCGAGGTCCAGGATCACCAGGTCGGGCCGGCGCGTGCCGGCCTCGACCAGGCCTTGTCTCAGACTCGCGGCCTCGAACACCTGCCAGTGCTCGGCCTCGAGCGCGGCGCGCACGAAGCGCCGGATCTGCGGCTCGTCCTCGACGACGACGGCGATCGGGTGCGGCTCGCTCATGCGGATGCGCGCACCGCGTCGCCCTCGCCTTCTTCGGCCGCCGGCATGCCCGGTGGCTCGCCCAGCGGCAGCGTGAAGCACAGCCGCGCGCCGGGCCGCGGCGGCGGGTGCCCGGCCGACTCGGCCCAGATGCGCCCGCCATGCGCCTCGACGATCGCTCGGCAGATCGCCAGCCCCAGGCCGACCCCTGCGGTCGCAGACTCGCGCTCGCCGCGCGCGAACTTCTCGAACAAGGCCTCCTCGCGGCCGGCCGGAATGCCGGGGCCGTCGTCGCTGATGCTGACCTGCAGATCGGCACCGCGCACCGCCGCGGCGACCGTCACGCTGCTGCCGGCCGGTGTGTACTTCGCCGCGTTCTCGAGCAGGTTGGCGAGGACGCGCTCGATCAGCACCGCGTCGAAGTTCACCAGCGGCAGATCGTGCGGCAGCGCGGTGCGCACCCGGTGACCGGCGAGCGCGCCGTGCACCGACTGCAGCGCACTGCCCACGACTTCCTCGATCGGCTGCCAGTCGCGCTTCAGGTGCACCGCGCCGGTCTGCAGCCGGGCCATGACGAGCAGGTTGTTGACCATCGCGTTCAGGCGCCGAACTTCGGTGGCCAGCGCCTGCGCGATCTCGCGCGGCTGCGGCGGCAGCGGCGGCGTGCTGGCCACCAGCGTGTCGGCCAGACCGTAGAGCGCCGCCAGTGGCGTGCGCAGGTCGTGCGAGAGCGCGGACAGCAGCGAATTGCGCAGCCGCTCGGACTCGATCTGCAAGGTCGCCTGCTGTGCCACCTCGACGTAGTGCACGCGCTCCAGCGCGATCGCCGTCAGCACCGCGAAGGTCTCGAGCTGCTGGCGCTGCTCGGGCACCAGCAGCAACCGCGTCTGCTCGGGCCGCAGCGCGAGCACGCCGCGTGCGCGCATCGGTGCCTTCAGCGGCAGGTACAGCCAGGCGCTGCCGGGCAATGTGTCGGTGCCCAACCCGGCCGGCTCGGCGTGATCCAGCGCCCAGCGCGCGGTGCCGAGGTCCAGGCTCGCGTCGTCCGCCGCCGACGCCGGCAGCTGGAGTTGCTCCTGCAGGTCGAGCACGAGCACGTGCGCGCAGCCGCGGAACTCGCGCCCGATCGCGCGCTCGGCGATCTCGGCGCACTGCTCGGCCAGCAACACGCTGGACAGCTCGCGCGCGATTTCGAACAACGCACGCGAGCGCGCCTCGCGGTAGGTCGCCACGCGCGCCTGGAAGCGCAGCCCCGCGGTGAGCTGCCCGATCACCAGGCCGACGACCAGCATCACCGCGAAGGTCAGCAGGTACTGCACGTCGGACACCGCGAACGACAGGTGCGGCGGCACGAAGAAGAAGTCGAACGCCGCGACGTTCAGGAACGCCGCGAGCACCGCCGGCCCGCGGCCGAATCGCACCGCCACGCCGACCACCGCGAGCAGGAACAGCATCACGATGTTCGCGAGATCGAAGATCGGCTGCAGCGGTGTCGCGATCAGCGTCGTCGCGCCGCACACCGCCGCCGCCCACAGGTAGCCGACGCGGTCGCGCGGGCCGAACTCGATGCCCGGGGCGCCCGACCGATCCGCCGCCGGCGTCTCGGCCGCATCGCTGCGTTGACCCTGCCCGACCTCGATCAGGTCGAACTCCGGCGCGAGCTGCCCGAGCCGGCGGCCCAGCGCCTCGCGCTGCCACCAGCCGCGCGGCTGGTTGTGGCCCATCACGACCTTCGACAGGTTGTGATGGCGTGCGTGCTCGACCAGCGCCGCCGGCACGTCCTGTGCCGACAGCACCGCGGTCGTCGCGCCGAGCTCCTGGGCCAGCTTGACGGTCTGCAGGATGCGTTCGCGCTGCGCATTGGCCAGCCGTTGCAGGTTCGGCGTCTCGACGTACACCGCGTGCCACGCCACCGCGAGCTGCTGCGCCAGCCGTGCGGCGCTGCGCACCACGTGATCGTCGCCGTCGCGCGGCCCGATGCAGCACAGCAGCGCGGCCTCGGTCTTCCAGACCGGTGCGATCGATTCGTCGACGCGGTAGGCCTGCACGTCGTCCTCGACGCGATCGGCGGTGCGGCGCAGCGCGAGTTCGCGCAAGGCCATCAGGTTGCCCTTGCGGAAGAAGTTGCGCGCCGCCCGTTCGGCCTGCTCCGGCAGGTAGACCTTGCCGGCCTTCAGCCGCCCGAGCAGCTCCTCGGCGGGCGTGTCGACCAGCACGACCTCGGCCGCGGCGTCGAAGAAGGTGTCCGGCAGCGTTTCGTGCACGCGGATGCCGGTGATGCCGCCGACCACGTCGTTCAGGCTCTCCAGATGCTGCACGTTCAGTGTCGTGTAGACGTCGATGCCGGCCGCCAGCAGTTCCTCGACGTCTTGCCAGCGCTTCGGGTGGCGCGAGCCGGGAACGTTGCTGTGGGCGAGCTCGTCGACGAGGATCAGGGCCGGCCGCCGCGTCAACGCACCGTCGAGGTCGAACTCGGGCAGCGTGCGCCCGCGCGCGCTCAGCTGCGCCGACGGCAGCAGTTCCAGCCCCTGCAGCTGCGCCGCGGTCTCGGCGCGCCCGTGGGTCTCGACCACCCCGGCGAGCACGTCGCGCCCGCTCGCCTTCAGCGCACGGCCGGCCGCGAGCATCGCGCAGGTCTTGCCGACGCCGGCCGACGACCCGAAGTAGATGCGCAGCCGGCCACGCGCCGCGCGCGCCGTGTCATCGCGCAGTTGCTCGAGCAGTTGGTCCGGGTCCGGACGCGTGTCGCTCATGGGCGTGCTTGGCCTCGCGCGCTGCGTCTGCATCCGTCTATTGTGGTGGCGTCACGGTCACGACGGGTGCAGCGCAGACAGCGCGAGGTTGAGCTTGAGCACGTTGACGCGCGGCTCGCCGATGAAACCGAGCGTCCGGCCTTCGGCGCTGCGCTCGATCAACGCCTGCACCTTCGCCACCGGCACGCCGCGCGCTCGCGCGATGCGCCCGGCTTGATAGTCGGCGGCAGCGACGCTGATGTCCGGGTCCAGGCCGCTCGCCGAGGCCGTCACCAAGTCGACCGGGACCGGCGCCGGGTTGCCCGGGTCCGCGGCCCTCAGCGCGGCGACGCGACCCTTGACCGCATCGATCAACGCCGGGTTCAGCGGGCCCAGGTTCGAGCCGCCCGAATTGGCGGCGTTGTCGGCCATCGGCGTGGTTGCGGAGGGGCGGCCCCAGAAGTTCTTCGGGTCCGCGAAGTTCTGCCCGATCAGCGCCGAGCCCACGGTCCTGCCGTCCTTCTCGATCAGGCTGCCGGTGGCCTGCGCCGGGAACACCGCCCTGGCGATGCCGGCCACGGCCAGCGGGTAGGCGATGCCGGTGACGGCGCTGAGGGCGATGAACAGCACGAGGGCCGGGCGAGCGATGGAGGTCATGGTGAGTGTCCGTGAGTGATGGACGGCGGCTCGGCCTCAGACGAGGTGCAGCGCCCCGAGCAGCAGGTCGATCAGCTTGATGCCGACGAACGGCACGATCAGTCCGCCCAGCCCGTAGATCAGCACATTGCGGCGCAGCAGCGCCGCGGCGCCGATCGCGCGGTACCTGACGCCCTTCAGCGCCAGCGGGATCAGGAAGATGATGATGACCGCGTTGAAGATCACCGCCGCCAGGATCGCCGACGCCGGGCTGTGCAGGCCCATCACGTCGAGCGCCTTGAGCTGCGGGTAGGTCGTCGCGAACGCGGCCGGGATGATCGCGAAGTACTTCGCCACGTCGTTGGCGATCGAGAACGTGGTCAGCGAGCCGCGCGTCATCAGCAACTGCTTGCCGGTCTCGACGATCTCGAGCAGCTTGGTCGGGTTCGAGTCGAGGTCGACCATGTTGCCGGCCTCCTTCGCGGCCTGGGTGCCGGTGTTCATCGCCACCGCGACGTCGGCCTGGGCGAGCGCGGGCGCGTCGTTGGTGCCGTCGCCGGTCATCGCGACCAGCCGGCCCTCGCCCTGGTACTCGCGGATCAGCCTCAGCTTGGCCTCCGGCGTGGCCTCGGCCAGGAAGTCGTCGACGCCCGCCTCGGCCGCGATCGCCGCGGCGGTGAGCCGGTTGTCGCCGGTGATCATGATGGTCTTGATGCCCATGCGGCGCAGCTCGGCGAAGCGTTCCTTGATGCCGCCCTTGACGATGTCCTTGAGCTCGACCACGCCCAGCGCCCTGGACCCATCGGCCACCACCAGCGGCGTGCTGCCGCGGCGCGCGACCTCGTCGGCAGCGGCCTGCACGTCGGCGGGCCAGGTGCCGCCGAGCGACTCGACATGCTTGCGGATCGCATCGCCCGCACCCTTGCGCACCTGACGCACGACGCCATCGACCGTCAGGTCGACGCCGCTCATGCGCGTCTGCGCGGTGAACGGCACGAAGCACGCGTTCAGGCTCGCCATCTCACGCTCGCGCAGGTTGAACCTCTGCTTCGCAAGCACGACGATGCTGCGGCCCTCGGGCGTCTCGTCGGCCAGCGACGCGAGCTGCGCCGCGTCGGCGAGCGCCTGTTCCGTCACGCCCTTCGCGGACACAAAAGTCGAGGCCTGGCGGTTACCGAGCGTGATCGTGCCGGTCTTGTCCATCAGCAGCACGTCGACGTCGCCCGCGGCTTCGACGGCACGACCCGAGGTCGCGATCACGTTGGCCTGCATCATGCGGCTCATGCCGGCCACGCCGATCGCCGACAGCAGCGCGCCGATCGTCGTCGGGATCAGGCACACCAGCAGTGCGATCAGCGTCGTGATCGTCACGGCCGAGCCGAGCTTCGCGGTCGCCACGCTGAAGATCGACATCGGCAGCAGCGTCACGACGACGACGAGGAACACGATCGTCAGCGCCACCAGCAGGATGTTCAGCGCGATCTCGTTCGGCGTCTTCTGCCGCTTCGCACCCTCGACCATCGCGATCATCCGATCGACGAAGGACTCGCCCGGGTTCACGCCGATGCGCATGACCAGCCAGTCCGACAGCACGCGCGTGCCGCCGGTGACCGACGAGAAGTCGCCGCCCGATTCGCGGATCACCGGCGCCGACTCGCCGGTGATCGCGCTCTCGTCGACCGAGGCGACGCCCTCGATCACCTCGCCGTCGAGCGGGATCACGTCACCGGCCTCGACCAGCACGATCAGGCCCTTGCGCAGTTCGTCGGCCGGCAGCGGGATCCAGGCCGAGCCGTGCTTCGGCTCGAGCAGCTTCTTGCCGATCACCTTGCGCTTCATGCCACGCAGCGACGCCGCCTGCGCCTTGCTGCGGCCCTCGGCCAGCGCTTCGGCGAAATTCGCGAACAGCACGGTGAACC
This sequence comes from Rhizobacter sp., assembly GCA_043725365.1. Taxonomy (GTDB): domain Bacteria; phylum Pseudomonadota; class Gammaproteobacteria; order Burkholderiales; family Burkholderiaceae_C; genus LMDS01. Next base: position 21,512 of record JAYSLR010000195.1, read on the forward strand.
ACAGCCACAGCGCCACCACGCCGACGAAGACGGCGTTCGCCGTCGCGTCGGGGATGGAGCCCGCCGGTGCCTCGCCCTGGCCCCCGAGCGCCTGGATCCACAGGATCGTCGTGATGATGCTGCCGACGTAGACGACGAACATCACCGGGTTGCGCCATTGCACGACCGGGCTCAGCTTCCTGAAGGCCGAGGCGATCGCCGGTCTGGCCAGGGCCGGATCGAGCAGGGAAAACGACTTGGTCGACGACATGGGGGTTACTCGATGGAGATGAAGGTGCGCAACGTCACCGGCCCGACCACAGCATGAAGTGCTCGACGACCGGGCCCAGCGCCAGCGCCGGCACGTAGTTCAGCAGGCCGACGAGCAGCACCGAGCCGATCAGCAGGAAGACGAACAGCGGGCCGTGCGTCGGCAAGGTGCCGCTCGTCACCGCCAGGCGCTTCTTCGCGGCCAGGTTGCCGGCGATCGCGAGCACCGGCACGATCACCGCGAAGCGGCCGAACCACATCGCCACCGCGAGCAGCACGTTCCAGAACGGCGTGTTCGCCGACAGGCCCGCGAACGCGCTGCCGTTGTTGTTGGCGGCCGAGCTCAGCGCATACAGGATCTCCGAGAAACCGTGCGCGCCGGGGTTGGCGACGCCCGCCTTGCCGGCCTCGGCCACGACCGCCAGCGCGGCGCAGCCGAGCACCAGGATCGGCGTCGCCAGGATCGCGATCGAGGTCATCTTCATGTCGAAGGACTCGATCTTCTTGCCCAGGTATTCGGGCGTTCGGCCGATCATCAGCCCGGCGATGAACACCGCCAGGATCGCGAAGATCAGCATCCCGTACAGGCCCGAACCGACACCACCGAACACGACCTCGCCGAGTTGGATCAGCACCATCGGCACCGCGCCACCCAGCGGCATGAACGAATCGTGCATCGCATTGACGGCACCGCAGGACGCGGCGGTCGTGATCGCCGCGAACAAGGTGCTGGCGGCGATGCCGAAGCGCGCCTCCTTGCCTTCCATGTTGCCGCCGGGCTGAGCGGCCGACGGACTCTGGTCGATGCCCAGTGCAGCGAACTGCGGGTTGCCGGCCTGCTCGGGCGGTGTCACGAGCAGCACGGCCACGACGAACAGCAGCGTCATCGCCGCCAGCACCGCCCAGCCCTGGCGCATGTCGCCGACCAGGCGGCCGAATGCGAACACCAGGCCGGCCGGGATCAGGAAGATCGCCAGCATCTGCAGGAAGTTCGACAACGGCGTCGGGTTCTCGAACGGATGCGCCGAATTCGCGTTGAAGAAGCCGCCGCCATTCGTGCCGATCATCTTGATCGCCTCCTGCGACGCGACCGGCCCCATCGCGATCTGCTGGGTCGGCGTCTTCGCGTCGTTGACCTCGAGCGTGGTCACGTCCTGATAGGCATCGAAGTTCTGGATCACGCCCTGCCCGACCAGGAACACCGCGAACACCAGCGACAGCGGCAGCAGCACGTACAGCGTGATGCGCGTCAGGTCGGTCCAGACGTTGCCGACCACGCCCGACGAGCGCGCGACGAAGCCCCGGATCAGCGCGTAGACCACCGCAATGCCGGAGGCGGCCGAGAAGAAGTTCTGCACCGTCAGCGCCAGCATCTGCGTCAGGTAGCTCATCGTCGACTCGCCGCCGTAGCCCTGCCAGTTGGTGTTGGTCACGAAGCTGATCGCGGTGTTGAACGACGAGTCCGGGCTGACGGCCGTCATCGCCTGCGGGTTCAGCGGCAGCACGCCTTGCAGGCGTTGCAGCGCGTAGACGGCCAGCACGCCCAGCACGTTGAAGGCGAGCAGACCCAGCGCGTAGGGCTTCCAGCCCGTGCCCATGTCGGGGTCGACACCGGCAACGCGGTACAGGCCGTTCTCGAGGCGGCGCAGGGGTGCAAGCCATCGAGGCAGGCGGCCGTCGGCCACGGTGGCCAGCCAGCGGCCCATCGGCCAGGCCAGCACCGCGAGCACGACGAGGAAGCTGACGAGTTGGATCCATGCCTGAGAACCCATCGTCAGAGCTCCTCGGCGTTGAACAGCGCATGGACGAGGTAGACGAGCAGCCCGGCCGAGGCCGCACCGCCGAGTGCATACAGCCAGGTCATCGGCGTGCTCCCAGCCTGTCGCACGCGGCGACGAGGCCGAACAGGGCCAGCGCCATCAGGGCGATCGCTCCGAGAAACAGAAAGTCCATGCATCCCTCGCCACCTGTGGTTCAGGCCTCGAACCATAGGGACAGGCATCTCAAATCGGTGTACAGACTCGGACCGGCGATCTCAGGAAAGTGTCAAGGCCGGTGGTCGCCGTCGTGAACCGCTCCGAGGCCTGGTACCGCGCGGGAAGCGACAATCCCGCGCGCCATGCCTGAGATCGACCCCCGCCTCACCACCTTTCGCGAGATCGAATGACCGCGGCCCCGAACGCCCGCGTGGTCGCGGCACTGGGCACCGCGCAGACGCTCGCCTGGGCCTCGTCCTACTACCTGCCGGCCATGCTGGCGGTGCCGATCGCACGCGACCTCGGCGTCACCGTGCCGACGGTGTTCGCGGCGTTCTCCGTGGCGCTGCTCGTCTCGGCGCTGCTCGGCCCGGCCGCAGGCCGCGCCATCGACCACTGGGGCGGCCGCCCGGTGCTGATGGCGACCAACCTCGTGTTCGCGCTTGGCCTCGCCGGGCTGGGCCTGGCGCAGCACGCGGTCGGGCTCTTCCTGGCGTGGGCCGTGCTCGGCGTGGGCATGGCCAGCGGCCTGTACGAGGCGGCCTTCGCCGCGCTGGTGCGGCTGTATGGGCGCGGCTCGCGCAACGCAATCACCGGCATCACGCTGATCGCCGGCTTCGCGAGCACGGTGGGCTGGCGCTCTCGTCGCTGCTCGAAGCGCAGTTCGGCTGGCGCGCCGCCTGCTTCACGTGGGCCGCGCTGCACCTCGTGCTCGGACTGCCGCTCAATGCCTCGCTGCCGCGCGTGGCGGCGCAGTCGCGGGGCAGCGCATTGCCGGCGCCGACCGGGCCGGCCGCACCGGCGACGCGGCCCGCGCCGGAATCGGCGGCGCTGATCCTGGCCGTCGTGTTCGCGATCACCTGGTTCATCAGCACCGCGATGGCCGCGCATCTGCCGCGGCTGCTGCAGCTCGGCGGCGCGAGCCTGGCGGCCGCGGTGGCGATCGGTGCGCTGGTCGGCCCGGCGCAGGTCGGTGGCCGGCTGCTGGAGTTCGGTGTGCTGCGACGCCTGCATCCGCTGCTGTCGGCGCGCCTCGCGGCGCTGATGCACCCGATCGGCGCCGCCGTTCTCGCGCTGTTCGGTGCGCCGACAGCAGCGGCGTTCGCGCTGCTGCACGGCGCCGGCAACGGCATCCTGACGATCGCGAAAGGCACGCTGCCGCTCGTGCTGTTCGGCCCCCAGGGCTACGGCGAGCGCCAGGGCCTGCTGATGGTGCCGGCGCGAATCGCGCAGGCGCTCGCGCCCTGGGTCTTCGGCCTCTGCCTGGACCGCTGGGGCGTCGGCGCGCTGGGGCTGTCGGCCGCACTCGGCCTGGTCGCGTTCGGGGCGCTGATGCTGCTGCCCAGGCAGGCCGATCCGCCGGGCTCCGCCTGACGCCATCGCCTCACCGCGGGCGCCGGCGCGGGCTCAGTGTTCTTCCTTGGCGTGGTTGATCGTGTACTTCGGGATCTCGATCGTCACGTCCTGATCCGACAGGATCGCCTGGCACGACAGCCGCGAATTCGGCTCCAGGCCCCAGGCGCGGTCGAGCAGGTCTTCCTCGCTCTCGTCCATCTCGCCGAGCGAGTTGAATCCTTCGCGGACGACGACGTGGCAGGTCGTGCAGGCGCAGCTCATCTCGCAGGCGTGCTCGATCTCGATGTGATGGTCGAGCAGCGCCTCGCAGATCGAGGTGCCGCGGGGCGCCTCGATCTGCGTGCCCTCGGGGCAGTACTCGGCGTGCGGCAGGATCTTGATGATGGGCATGGGCGGGGTTCGAAGGGCGGCGCGTCAGAGCTGGTCGACGCGGCGGCCGGCAAGCGCGGCGCGGATGCTGCGGTTCATGCGTTCGGCCGCGAAGGCCTCGGTGCCCTTGGCGAGCGCCTCGACGGCGGCGTCGATCGCATGGTGGTCGCTGCCTTCGCGGCTCGCCTGAAGCGACGCGAGCAGCACCTGGATCGATGCATGCTCGTCTTGCGCCAGCAGATCGCCATCGGCCGCGAGCGCCGCACGCGTGGCCAGCAGCATGCGCTCGGCCTCGACGCGCGATTCGCGCAGGCTGCGCTCGACCATGTCGGCCTCGGCGCTGCTGAAGCTCTCGGTCAGCATGCGCGCGATCTCGTCGTCCGTGAGGCCGTAACTCGGCTTCACGCTGATCGCGGCCTCGACACCCGAGGTCTCCTCGCGTGCGCTGACGTTCAGCAGCCCATCGGCATCGACCGCGAAGGCGACGCGCACGCGCGCCGCCCCGGCCACCATCGGCGGAATGCCGCGCAGCTCGAAGCGCGCCAGCGAGCGGCAGTCCGACACGACCTCGCGCTCGCCCTGCACGACGTGGATCGCGATCGCCGTTTGACCGTCCTTGAAGGTCGTGAAATCCTGCGCGCGCGCGGTCGGGATCGTGCTGTTGCGCGGGATGATGCGTTCGACCAGCCCGCCCATCGTCTCGAGGCCGAGCGACAGCGCGATCACGTCGAGCAGCAGCAGTTCGTCGGCGCCGGCGTTGCCGGCCAGCGCATTGGCCTGGATCGCCGCACCGAGCGCGACGACCTCGTCGGGGTTCAGGTTCGTCAGCGGCGTCTGATCGAAGAACGCATTGACCGCGTGCTGCACCATCGGCATGCGCGTCGAGCCGCCGACCATCACGACGCCCTTGACCTCGGTCTTGTCGACCTTCGCGTCGCGCAGCACCTTGCGCACGCCTGCCAGGGTGCGCGCGAGCAGCGGTTGGGCCAGCGCCTCGAACTGCTCGCGGCCGACACGCACCGAGAGCTCGCCGGACGCGAGCGGGGCGGCCAGGGTCGTGTGGTCGACGCCGGTGAGCTTCTCCTTCGCGGCGCGCGCAGCGACCAGCACGGCGCGCTTGTCCTGCGGCGTCCGCGCGCTCAGGCCCGCCTGCGCAAGCGCCCATTCGGCGAGCGCGGCATCGAAGTCGTCGCCGCCGAGAGCCGAATCGCCGCCGGTCGCGACGACCTCGAACACGCCGGCCGTCAAGCGCAGCAACGAGATGTCGAAGGTGCCGCCGCCCAGGTCGTAGACCGCGTACAGCCCTTCGGAGCCGTTCTCCAGCCCGTAGGCGATCGCCGCCGCGGTCGGCTCGCTGATCAGGCGCAGCACGTTCAGGCCGGCCAACTGCGCGGCGTCCTTGGTGGCCTGGCGCTGCGCCTCGTCGAAGTAGGCGGGCACCGTGACGACGGCACCGAAGATGTCGTCGTCGAAGCTGTCTTCGGCGCGTTGGCGCAAGCAGGCGAGGATCTCGGCCGAGACCTCGACCGGCGACTTGACGCCGGCGACCGTGCGCAACTGCACCATGCCCGGCGCGTCGACGAAATCGTAGGGCAGCTTGTCGCGGCTCTCGATGTCGGCCAGCCCGCGCCCCATGAAGCGCTTCACCGAGACCAGCGTGTTGCGCGGGTCGGTCGCGGCCTCGGCCAGCGCCGCGCTGCCGATCTGGCGCTTGCCGCCCTCCAGGTAGCGCACCGCCGACGGCAGGATCACGCGGCCGGTCGCATCGGGCAGGCATTCGGCGACGCCGTGGCGCACCGCCGCCACCAGCGAATGCGTGGTGCCGAGGTCGATGCCGATCGCGATGCGGCGCTGGTGCGGGTCGGGCGTGCCGCCGGGTTCGGAGATCTGCAGGAGGGCCATGGTGCGCCTATTGTCCCAGCGCCTCGAGGCGCTGGTCGATGTCGTGCGCAAAGCGCTCGCTGAACATGAGGGCTCTGACCTGCTGCGCGGCGGCGGCGTAGTCGCGGCGCTCGTCGAGCGTCGCACCCAGTGCCGCCTCCGCCACGCGGCGGTGTGCCGCGACCTCGTCGGCCAGGGCCTCGACCGACGGCAGCGTCGCGGCGGCGTCGAGCGCCTCGCGCCACTCCATCTGCTGCATCAGGAACGCCGCCGGCATCGCGGTGTTGTTCTCGGCCTCGATCGGTGCAGCGTTCAGCTCGCACAGGTAGGCGGCTCGCTGCAGCGGGTCCTTCAGGCGCCGGTAGGCCTCGTTGACGCGCACCGCCCACTGCATCGCGATGCGCTGCGCCGATGCGCCGTCGGCAGCGAAGCGGTCCGGGTGCACCTCGGCCTGCAGTGCGCGCCAGCGCGCGTCGAGCGCGGCGCGGTCGAGCGCGAAGCGGGGCTCGATGTCGAACAATTCGAAGTCGGTGCTGGCCAGGTTCATGGGGCATACAAGAAAAGGGCGCGGCATCGCCGCGCCCGCTTCTCCATTTCGGCGAAGCCGCTACACGCGGAACGATTCACCGCAGCCGCAGCGGTCCTTCTCGCGCGGGTTGTGGAACTTGAAGCCCTCGTTCAGGCCCTCGCGCACGAAGTCGAGCTCGGTGCCGTCGATGTAGGGCAGGCTCTTCGGGTCGACGAGCACCTTGACACCATGGCCCTCGAACACCGTGTCCTCGGGGGCGAAGTCGTCGGCGTACTCCAGCTTGTAGGCCAGGCCCGAGCACCCGGTCGTCTTCACGCCCAGCCGCACGCCCACGCCCTTGCCGCGCTTGCTGATGTAGCGCGACACATGGCGCGCAGCCGCTTCGGTCAATGTGACTGCCATGAAGATCAGTGCGCCGCGGCCTTGGAAGCGAGCGTATTCGCGCTCTTGGCCCGGTAATCGTTGACCGCCGCCTTGATCGCGTCTTCGGCGAGGATCGAGCAGTGGATCTTCACCGGCGGCAGCGCCAGTTCCTCGGCGATGTGGGAGTTCTTGATCGTCAACGCTTCGTC
>JAYSLR010000196.1:0-2299 GCA_043725365.1 Rhizobacter sp.
CCGCATTAATCGAATCGGTGAGCGCGCAGAGCGCGTGCTTCGACGCCGCATAAGCGGCCTGAGTCGGAAGAGGTGCCATTCGACCTGCGACAGAGCTGATGTTCACGATGGAGCCGGTACCGTGCGCCCTCATCAGCGGAAGTACGGCCCTCGTGACGCGTACGGCACCCATGAGATTCGTGTTGAACGTCTCAATCCAATGGTCGTCCGACGTTCTCTCGATGGGTCCGAACGGCCCGATGCCGGCGTTGTTCACGACGACGTCGATCCGTCCGTCACTGCTGGCTATGGCATCAACCGCGGCTCGTACGGAGGCGTCATCGGTAACATCGAGTTGCGCGATCTCGACATTAAGGCCCTGGTCGGCGACGAGCAGTGCTAGCTCCGCACCGCGCTCAGGCGCCCGCATCGTCGCATAGACGCGATCCCCGCATCGGGCGAACGCGAGAGCGGTTGCCCTGCCGATGCCCGTACTGCATCCAGTGATGAGGATAACCCGGCTCACTTCAACCTCGTTCTGCTTCAGCTCCCCTGTCGCCCTCGGACCCCGATCCCACCGTCGCAGTTATGCACCGATCCGGTGACTGTCAGCGAGTTCTGGCGCGATGCAAGCAACACGTAGTGTCCGGTGTAATCTTCCGGTGCGATGGCGCGCTTGAGCGGTGAGAACTGCTCGATGATGCGGTCCACCGGCATCGACTGCCACGACCGATCAGCCATACCCAGCGAACGTGGCCCTCGCAAGTCCGTCGGCATGCCACCCGGAGCAACGCCATTGACGCGGATCGCGGGGGCGAGTTCGTATGCCAGCTGTTTCACGAGTCCTATGACCGCGTGTTTCGACGCCGTGTACAGGGGCCCGCCACCGCCGGGCCAGAAGCCGGCATTCGATACTGTGAAGATGATGCTCCCGTTCGTCTCTCGTAGATGAGCGATGGCGGCCTTGGCTCCGAGCATGTAGCCCTTGACGTTGAGGCGGAAGAGCTCGTCGAAGGCACTATCGATCGCGTCCTGTGGCAGGGCCTCTAGAGACATGCTGTAGTCCCAAAGGCCCGCGTTGCCCACGAAGACGTCCAGCTTGCCGAATGCGGCCGCGGTGTCGGCGACTGCACGCTCGTTGTCGGCAAAAGAAGTGGCATCGCCGACCGTCACGGCTACGTGCTCGCCGAAGTCGTCGGCCAGCGTTCGGGCCTTCTCCTCATTGATCTCCAAGACGCCGACGCGCGCCCCCTCCGCGAGAAAGCGTGCGACGACAGCACGCCCCAGGCCGGAACCTGCGCCGGTGACGAGCGCAACGGTGTCGTCCAGCCAGCCCATCAGAAGAAATTGCTCAGATTTCGTGACAGCAGCACAGTCTGGTCCAGGTAAATGTGCCGCTTCGCTATCTGGAAGGAGTCACCCGCTCGGCGTAGCGTGTCTCGCCGCATCCCGATCCAGGCGTCTTCTTCGCTCTTCAGCCGCGTCCGATACAGGTGGAAGTTCGACTCGACCACAAGCTCGTTGCCGTCGTCCTCCAGGACCCTCACGTTCGAGATCATGTGTCTCGTTCGGGAGGGTGGATCCTCGGACCAGGAACGACCGGTGTCCAGCTTGCGCACGCGGCCGGTGAGCTGCGCCTTGTTTTCGTCGAAGAAGGCCATCTCACCCGGCTGCGTAAACTCCTTGTCGAGCTCGCGACGCATGCGCGTACGGCGGATCGGCATGAAGTAGTACGTGTCGTCGGTAAAGAGCGTGAGCCAGTCGTCGTAGCGATGCGCGTCGAGAAGCGCCGCTTCGTTGTAGTAGAAGCGCTCCACTTCGAACTGGCGCACCATCTCGCCGAACCGCTCTTCGCTGACGCGGCTCTGTGTTTCCGTAGTCATGATCTGATCCTCCCCGGTGCTAGAGGTAGTCCCCTGGCGTGGTGGCGTCTCTGAGCGCCTCCCAGCTGATGCCTTTCATCCACTGCGACCAAGCGTAGTACGTCCAGAGCTGGCCGTGTTCATTGGTCGTACTCTCGATGCGTGCGAGGCCGTGCTCCTTGATGATCTGGCCGCGCCCCAGCCCCATGTTCAGGAGGTGACGCATTTCCCGACTGCCCTTCCCGTAGGTCTGTATCGTGCTCTGCGACCAGTTCTCACCGTCGTCTTGCTCGAGGATGCCCGCAGGTCCGAAGATGCGGTTCGCGAGCGTAACGAAGAATCGACGCAGCGCCTCTGGAGCATTCCGGTCGACGAACGTGAACCACCAGATCTCCGTCTGGTTGGGACCACGCGGGATGCGCAGCGAAAGCTGATTCGTCGTCGTAATCCAGGTCGTG
>JAYSLR010000197.1:0-3420 GCA_043725365.1 Rhizobacter sp.
CTTTTCCTCGGTGAATCGCTGGGCCAGATCGGCATCTTCGCGGTGTTCATCGGCGTGCTGCTGTTCAGGCCGCAGGGCCTGTTCGGCGCCAAGGCATGAAGGACCTCGCCGCCATCGCCGCGTTCGCCGCCGCGGTCGCCGGCTTGACGCTGACGCTCGACTCGGGCGTCTGGCTCACGTTCATCATGATGGCGCTCTATGCGTCGCTGCTCGCGCAGTCTTGGAACATGCTGGGCGGCTATGGCGGACAGTTCTCCTTCGGCCATGCGCTGTTTTTCGGCACCGGCGCCTACGTGGAGGCCATTGCCCAGTCGACCTTCGGCTGGAACGCGTGGCTTGCATTGCCCGCCGCGGTCGCCGCGGCGGCCTGCATGGCCGCGTTCGTCGGCGCGCTGACCTTTCGCTACGGGCTCAAGGGCTCGTACTTCGCGCTGGTGACGCTGGCCTTCGCCGAGGTGTTTCGCATTCTCGCGGTGTCGGTCGAATTCACGGGCGGCGGCGTCGGGCTGATGCTGCCGCTGCACGAGTCGTTCGGCAATATGCAGTTCGCCTCGCACAGGGGCTATATCGGGTTGGTGCTGGGCTTCGTGGTCGCGGCCATGCTGGCGACGTCGTGGCTGCGCCACTCGCGCTTCGGTGCGCAGCTGCAAGCCGTCCGCGACAACGAAGACGCGGCACGTGCGATCGGTGTCGATCCGTGGTCGGTGAAGCTCGGCGCGATCACGCTGTCGGCCGCGTTCATGGGCGCGGGCGGCGCGTTCTACGTGCAGGTGTTCCAGTACATCGACCCGGGCCTGGCCTTCGGTCCGACCAGCTCGGTCGAGGCGCTGGTGGCCGCGATCGTCGGCGGCATGGGCACCCTGTGGGGTCCGGTGCTGGGCGCGGCGGTGCTGCATCTGCTCGGCGAGCTCACCCGCAACCTGTTCGGCCAGTTGCCGGGGCTGAACATGATCGTCTACGGTTCGGTGCTGGTGCTCATCGTGATGTTCGTGCCGCGAGGGCTGTCCGGCGTCGGGCGCAGCCTGCGCGATGTGTGGCGAGAGCGTCGTGGCTGAGCCCTTGCTGTCGCTCCGCGGCGTGTCGATCGCCTTCGGCGGGCTGCGCGCCGTGCAGGACGTGAGCCTGCAGGTGATGCCGGGCACGCTGACTGCGCTGATCGGCCCCAACGGCGCGGGCAAGACGACGTTGTTCGCGTTGATGTCCGGCTTCCTGAAGCCGGACTTGGGCATGGTGCGCTTCGACGGCCACGACATCACCGGCCGTCCGCCGCATCTGAATGCGCGTGCCGGCATGACGCGCACGTTCCAGATCGTGCAGCCGTTTGCCGCGCAGACAGTGCGCGACAACATCGCCGTCGGAGCGCACCTGCACGAGCCGCGCCGCGCCGCGGCGCTGGCCGCTGCCGAGAGCATCGCGCAGCGGGTCGGCCTGGGGCCGCTGCTCGGCAAGCCTGCAGGCGACCTGACCGTCGCGGGCCGCAAGCGCCTGGAGCTGGCGCGGGCGCTGGCAACCCGGCCGAAGCTGTTGCTGCTCGATGAAGTGCTGGCCGGCCTGAACCCGCAAGAGATCGCAGAGATGATTCCGGTCGTGCGTGCCATCGTGCACGGCGATGCGGCGAGCGGCATGCCCGGCAGCGTGACGGTGCTGATGATCGAGCACGTGATGCAGGCCGTGATGAACCTGGCCGAGCACGTCTGGGTGCTGGCGCAAGGGCAGCTCATCGCCGCCGGCACACCGGCCGAAGTGACGAACGACGACCTCGTCGTCGAGGCCTACCTGGGCCATGGCACGGCGGCGCGTTTGCGCGGAGCGGCTCGATGACACCGTTGCTCGACGTCCGCCAACTGCACGGCGGCTACGGACGCGTCGAAGTGCTGCGCGGCGTCGATCTGTGCGTGAACCGCGGCGAGATCGTCGCCCTGCTGGGCAGCAACGGCGCCGGCAAGTCGACGCTGAACAACACCGTGTGCGGCATCTCCCCGGCTTGGGGCGGCACGGTGCAGTTCAATGGGGTCGACCTGACCCGAGCGCACTACCGTGTCATCGTCCAGGCGGGTCTAATCCAGGTGCCCGAGGGTCGCAAGGTCTTCCCGAACCTGACCGTGCGCGAGAACCTCGAACTCGGCTCGTTCACCCGGGCACGCGAGCGGCGCACTCAGAACCTGGAGCGAGTGTTCGCGATTTTTCCGCGCTTGCGCGAACGCGTCGCGCAGCGGGCCGGCCTGATGAGCGGCGGTGAACAGCAGATGCTGGCCATCGGCCGGGGGCTGATGGCCGAGCCCGAGTTGCTGATCCTCGACGAGCCTTCGCTGGGCCTTTCTCCGCTGCTGGTGGAGGAGCTCTTCGCGCTGATCCGCCGCCTGCACGACGACGGCCTGGCCGTACTGCTGGTGGAGCAGAACGTCGGCCAGTCGCTGGAGATCGCCGACCGCGCCTACGTGCTCGAGAACGGCAGCGTGCGCTTCTCCGGCCTGCCGGCCGACTTGCTGGCCAGCGACGAGCTTCGTCGCGCCTACCTAGGTCTGTAAGCCATGCGTGGTCCGACCGTGCCAATCCCGTTCACTCAGCCGATGGCGGCAGCGCGATGAACGGGCCGGCGACGCTCGCGCAAAAACTCGTCGCCCGCGCGGCCGGGCGAGGCCACGTGGTTCCCGGCGAGATCGTCACCTGCCGCGTCGATCTGGCCATGTTCCACGACTCCAGCGGCCCGCGCCGGCTTCAGCCGATGCTGGCCGAGCTCGGCGCGCAGATCTGGGACAAGAGCAAGGTCGTGCTGGTGATCGACCACTATGTGCCCGAGGTCGACGACGAATCGCGCCGCATCGTGCGCATCGCGCGCGACTGGGCCGCCGAGCAGCGCCTGCCCCATGTCTACGACTCGCAAGGCATCTGTCACGTGGTCGTGCCCCAGCACGGCCACCTGCGGCCGGGCATGTTCTGCGTCGGCGGCGACTCGCACTCGCCCACCGGCGGCGCGTTCGGCGCCTACATGTTCGGCATCGGCGCGACCGAGATGCTGGGCGTCGTGACCAGCGGCGAGATATGGCTGCAGGTGCCCGAGACGATCTTCATGCAATGGAACGGCCGGCTCGCCGATGGCGTGAGCGCCAAGGACATGATGCTGGCGATGCTGGGGCGGCACGGCATGAACGGCGGTGCGTACCAGGCGGTGGAGTTCTGCGGCAGTGCCGTGCGTGCGCTGGCCATGCAGGAGCGCATGACGCTCGCCAACATGAGCGCCGAGCTGGGTGCGCAGGCCGGCCTGGTGGCGCCGGATGAGACCACGCGCACCTGGCTGGCCGCGCACGGCGCGCCGGAAGTCAACATCGCGCCATGGCACAGCGACGACCATGCGCCCGGCGCGCGCCATGTATTCGACGCCGACGCGCTGGCACCGCAGATCGCGCTGCCGCACAGCCC
>JAYSLR010000198.1:0-2159 GCA_043725365.1 Rhizobacter sp.
CTCGCCTCCGGCTTCCGCGTGATCGGCGTTGATGATTTCTCGAACAGCGCACCCGAGGTGCTGGACCGCCTGCGCACGCTGGCGGGCGTCGAGCCGGAATTCGTGCGCGCCGATGTTCGCGACGCGTCGGCAATGCAGGCGGTGTTCGAGGGCGATCGCATCGACGCGGTCGTGCATTTCGCCGCCTTCAAGGCCGTCGGCGACAGCATTGCCCGGCCACTGGACTACTACGCGAACAATGTCGGCGGCCTGCTGACGCTGGCGCAGGCGATGGCCGCTCACGACTGCAGGACCCTGGTGTTCAGCTCCAGCGCCACCGTCTATGGCAAGCCCGAATCGCTGCCGATCGGCGAAGACGCCCCGCTGTCGACCATGAACCCGTACGGCGCCACCAAGCTGATGGGCGAAGACATCCTGCGCGACGTGGCCCGGGTCGATCCGCGCTGGTCGATCGCGCTGCTGCGCTACTTCAACCCGGTGGGCGCGCACCAGAGCGGACTGATCGGCGAGGACCCCCGCGGTGTCCCGAACAACCTGATGCCCTACGTCGCCCAGGTCGCCGTCGGCAAGCGCGCGCGGCTGCAGGTCTTCGGCAACGACTACGACACGCCGGACGGTACCGGCGTGCGCGACTACATCCATGTGCTCGATGTCGCGGACGGCCATGTCGACGCGCTGCACTACCTGCTGGAGCAGCGGCGATCGATCATCGCCAACCTGGGCACCGGCCGGGGTCACAGCGTGCTCGAGGTGGTGCGCGCATTCGAGCGCGCGAGCGGCGCCACCGTGCCGTGCGAGTTCGTCGCCCGCCGCCCGGGCGACGTCGACGCAAGCTACGCCGACGTGACCCGCGCCCGCGCGCTGCTCGGCTGGCGCGCCACGCGCGACCTCGACACGATGTGCGCCGACAGCTGGCGCTGGCAACGCATGAATCCCAACGGACTGGCCGGCTGATCCCGGGCCACCGCACTCGAACCCCCCATGACTCCCATCCCGATTCAGCCCGTCATCATGGCCGGTGGCAGCGGCACGCGGCTGTGGCCGCTGTCGCGCGCCCAGCACCCGAAGCAGTTCCTGGTGCTACAGGGCAACCAGAGCCTGTTCCAGCAGGCCACGCGCCGGCTCGCGGCGCTGGCCGCGCCCGACATCGCCGTCGCCGCGCCCTGCATCGTCGGCAACGAAGAGCACCGCTTCCTGGTGCTCGACCAGTTGCGCGAGCTGAACCTGCCGCCCGCCACGGGGCTGCTCGACCCGACCGGCCGCAACACCGCACCGGCGATGACGCTGGCGGCGTTGTTCGCCGCCGAGGCCGGCGCCGACCCGGTGCTGGTCGTCAGCCCGGCCGACCAGACCGTGACCGACGAGGCCGCGTTCACGCTGGCGCTGCAGCGCGCGGTGCGCGTTGCGGCCAAGGGTGCGATCGTGATCCTCGGCGTCACGCCGGACCGCCCCGAGACCGGCTTCGGCTACATCCGCACCGGCGCCAGCGGCGACGCCGGCGTCGAACGCACGGTGGCGGCCTTCGTCGAGAAGCCCGACCTCCCGACCGCGCAGACCTACGTCGCTGCCGGCGACCACTACTGGAACAGCGGCCTGTTCGTCGTGCGCGCGTCGGTCTGGCTCGCCGCGCTCGAACGCTTCCGCCCCGACATTGCCGTCGCGTCGCGCGCGGCCTGGGCGTTGAGGAACATCGACGCGAGCTTCATGCGCCCCGGGCGCGATGCGTTCGCGGCGATTCCGAGCGAGTCGGTGGACTATGCGGTGATGGAGAAATGTCCGACCGAAGCTGTCGTGCCGGGCACGCAGCGCTTCGACCTGCGGATGGTTCCGCTCGACGCCGGCTGGTCCGACCTCGGTGCCTGGGACGCCGTCTGGCAGGTCAGCGTGAAGGACGCCGGCGGCAACGCCAGTGTCGGCGACGCGCTCGTCAGCGACAGCCGCAACACGCTGGTGCATGCCACCAGCCGGCTGGTCGGCGTGGTCGGCCTGAGCGACGTGATCGTGGTCGAGACGCCGGACGCGGTGCTGGTCGCCGATCGCTCCCGCAGCCAGGACGTGAAGGCCATCGTCGGCCGGTTGCAGAGCGCGGGGCGCACGGAACACACCGTGCATCGGCAGGTGCATCGCCCCTGGGGCTGGTACGACAGCATCGATTCGGG
>JAYSLR010000199.1:0-4160 GCA_043725365.1 Rhizobacter sp.
GTCGTGCGCGAAGCCCTCGAGCTCGGCCTCGCAGCCGGCGACCATCTTGCCGAAGACGTTGTAGGCCAGCACCGCGGGGATCGCGACCGCCAGGCCCGCCGCGGTCATCACCAGCGCCTCGCCGACCGGGCCGGACACGCGCTCGATCGACATCGAGCCCGCGGCCGAGATGCCGACGAGTGCGTGGTAGATGCCCCAGACCGTGCCGAACAGCCCGATGAACGGCGCGGTGCTGCCGATCGAGGCGAGCAGCACCTGGCCGAACTGCAATTGGTCGAGCACGCCGTGCAGCGCGTCGCGCAGGCGCCGCGTCAGCTGCGAATCGGCGTGGCTGCGCGCGCTGAGCGTGCCGTCGGGCGGCGTGGCCGTCGACGCGTCGAGCAGCGGCGCGAGGGCGCGCTCGCGGTCGAACGCGGCGAGCGCGTCGCGCCCCGCTTCGAGCGTCGGCGCGGCCCAGAACGCCGGCACCGCGCGCTCGATGTCGCCGCGCACACGCCGCAGCAACCAGCCCTTCCAGAAGATCAGCACCCAGGCGCTGATCGACATCAGCAGCAGCAGCGCCGCGACGCTGCGCGTCACCGCGTCGCCCTGGCCCCAGAAGGTGGCGAGCCCGCCCATGTTCAGCGGATGCCGAGCACGTCGTCCATGCCGAACAGACCGCGGGCGTGGCCGGCGAGGAAGCGCGCGGCGCGCAGGCTGCCCTGTGCGTAGCCGGCGCGGCTGCTCGCGCGGTGCGTGATCTCGATGCGCTCGCCGGTGCCGGCGAACAGCACCGTGTGGTCGCCGACGATGTCGCCACCGCGCACGGTCGCGAAACCGATCGTCGACGGGTCGCGCTCGCCGGTCACGCCCTCGCGACCGTAGACGGCGCAGGTCTTCAGATCGCGGCCGAGCGCGGCGGCGACGACCTCGCCCATCTTCAGCGCGGTGCCGCTCGGTGCGTCGACCTTGTGGCGATGATGAGCCTCGACGATCTCGATGTCGTAGCCCTCGCTCAGCGCGCGCGCCGCGACGTCGAGCAGCTTCAGCACGACGTTGACGCCGACGCTCATGTTCGGCGCCAGCATGATCGCGATGTGCTGTGCGTGGTCGGCGATCTGCGCCTTCTGCGCGTCGCTGAAGCCGGTGGTGCCGATGACGGCCTTGACGCCGAGCTCGCGGCACACCGCGAGGTGCGCGAGCGTGCCCTCGGGCCGGGTGAAGTCGATCAGCACGTCGGCATCGGCGAGGCCGCCACGCAGGTCGGCGGTGATCGTCGCGCCACTCGTGCGGCCGAGGAATGCCGCGGCGTCCTGGCCCAGCGCCGCGCTGCCGGCGACATCGAGCGCGCCGGCCAGGCGCATGTCGTCGGCATCGCCGACCGCCTCGATCAGCATCCGGCCCATGCGGCCCGACGCACCCGCCACCGCGACGCGGATCGGCTGACCGGGGGGGTTCATGAATTCGGTTCGAGCGGCGGGTAGGCGCGCGTCGGGCCGACCGGCTCGGCCTCGACGGCGGGCGGCTTGGCGGGCGCCGGCAGCGCCTTCAGCTGCTCGGGCGTCAGCTCCAGCGGCGGCGCGTTGCGCGAGGTCTTGAAGGTGTCGATCGACGCAACGAACTCGCGCTCGGTCGGCAGCGCGCCGCCGGTGTCGATGCTCTTGAAGACGTCGCCATCGAAGCGCACGACGACGCGGCGCGCCTGCGGCTCGGCGCCCTGGCGGCGGATCGTGAAGACGTAGTCCCAGCGGTCGGCGTGGAACACGTCGGTGACCAGCGGCGTGCCCAGGATGTCGCGCACCTGGGCGCGGTTCATGCCGGGCTTGACGGCCTCGGCCTGCTCGCTGGTGATGACGTTGCCCTGCACCACCTCGACCCGGTACGGCGTGACGACGCCGAGAAAGCGGTCGGCCGACCAGTTCGGCGTCGGCAGCGACGGCAGGTACTGGCAGCCCGACACGCCGGCGACTGCGGCCAGCAGCAGGCTGCGGCGAAACGTCGGGCACGTGGCCGCACGGAAAAGCGATGGCAGGGACATGGTGGCAACCGGGCGCGCCGGCAATGGCGGCCAACCTCGATATGATCGGTTCATTCTAGCGGCTGGCCAATCGGCCGGCCGCTGCTCCGCAAGCCGAGCCGCCCGCCATGACGCACGCCGACGAACTGAAGAACAGCGGCCTGAAGGCCACGCTGCCGCGCATCAAGGTGCTGGAGATGTTCCAGAAGACCTCGCAGCGCCACATGAGCGCCGAAGACGTCTTCAAGATGCTGCTGGCCGAGGGCGCCGACGTCGGCTTGGCCACCGTCTACCGGGTGCTGATGCAGTTCGAGCAGGCCGGCATCCTGTCGCGCAACCACTTCGAGACCGGCAAGGCGGTCTTCGAGCTGAACGAAGGCAAGCACCACGATCATCTGGTGTGCGTCGACTGCGGTCGGGTCGAGGAATTCTTCGACGCCGAGATCGAGAAGCGCCAGCGCAGCGTGGCCCAGACGCGCGGCTTCGAGCTGCAGGACCACGCGCTCGCGCTGTACGCGGTCTGCACGAAGAAGAACTGCCCGCACAAGGGCAAGTAGCGCATCACCGCTCGTCAGCGGAGCATCGGGCCGAGCGCCGGGCCGCCATGGGCCGCGAAGAGGCCCACTGCGTGGACCTCGGCCGGCCCGACCCCCTCGGGGGGTGGCGCATCACCGCTCGTTGGCGGCGCATCGGGCCGAGCGCCGGGCCGCCCCAAGCCGGCCCGACCCCCTTGGGGGGTGGCGCGGTCATCCGCGCCGGGGGCGCCATTCACTCGGGCTTGAGCATCGCCTTGGCGTGGCGCTCGATGAACTCCTTGTACGTGTCGATGCCGCGCAACTGCAGGATCGTGTTGCGCACCGCGGCCTCGACCAGCACCGCGAGGTTGCGCCCCGCGTCGACCGCGATCACGGTCTTGCGCACCGGGACGTCGAGGATCTCCTCGTTCAGCGGTTCGTAGGGCAGGCGCTCGAACTCGCGGTCCATCGTCTCCTTGCGCACCAGGTGCACGATCAGCTTCAGCCGCATCTTGCGGCGCACCGCAGTCTCGCCGAAGATCGCCTTGATGTCGAGCAGGCCGATGCCGCGCACCTCGAGCAGGTTCAGCAGCAGGTCCGGGCAGCGGCCCTCGAGGCCGGTCTGCGAGACGCGGTACAGGTCGACCGCGTCGTCCGCCACCAGGCCGTGGCCGCGCGAGATCAGTTCCAGGCCGAGTTCGCTCTTGCCCAGCCCGGATTCGCCGGTGATCAGCACGCCGACGCCGAGGATGTCCATGAACACGCCGTGGCGCGTGGTGCGCTCGGCGAAGTGCTGGCCCAGATAGGCGCGCACGACGTCGATCACGTGGCCGGCCGATTCGCCGGTGGCGAACAGCGGGATGTCGGCGCGGTCGCACATCGCGACCAGCTTGTCGGGCGGCGTCTCGCCGTCGGCGACGATCAGCACCGGTGGCTCGAGCGTGACGATGCGCGAGATGCGGCGCTCGGCCACCTCGGCCGCGACACTGAGGTAGGCCACCTCCCGACCGCCGACGATCTGCACCCGGTAGGGGTGGATGTAGTTCAGGTAGCCGACCAGGTCGGCGGCCGACTGCGCGTTGCGTACTGCCGCCTCGTCGAAGCGGCGCTCGGGGTGGGCGTGGCCGGCGATCCACTCCCAGTGCAGGATCGGGCGGTGTTCCTCGAACAGCGCCTCGGCGCTGATGACGGTGGGCTTCATGGGACCCCCGGCCCGATGGGTACACCGGGCCATCCCCGTGGGCCACGCGGGGCCACTTCGTGGCCCTTGGGGTGCGGGCCGGCTTGGGAGCGGCCCGGCGCTCGGCCCGCCGCCGCGCCGTTGGCCACGTGCATCAGGCCACCGACTTCAGCGGTTCCCAGTCTGCGATCAGCCGGTGCACCGTGGCCGCGTCGGGCTCGGTCTTCAGGCGCTCACGCAGCTCGCGGTCCGACAGCATCTCGGCAATCTCGGAGAGGATCTCGAGATGGCGCTGCGTCGCCGCCTCGGGGACGAGCAGGAAGATCAACAGGCCGACGGGTTCGTCGTCGGGCGCATCGAACGGGATCGGCTGCTGCACGCGCAGCACCGCGGCAAGCGGGTTCTTCAGGCCCTTGATGCGGCCGTGCGGGATCGCGACGCCGTGGCCCAGCCCGGTCGAGCCCAGGCG
>JAYSLR010000200.1:0-14630 GCA_043725365.1 Rhizobacter sp.
CGGCGGCCTGTTCGTCAGCGTGCCCAGGGGCGAGGGCGGCAAGCTGCAGACCAAGATCGAGCGCACCGACCCGCTGGTCGCGCCGCTCGCCAAGGGCCAGCGCGTCGGCACGATCAAGGTCACGACGGCCTCGGGCGCGTCGGTCCTGGACGTGCCGCTGACGGTGCAGGAAACCGTCGAACAGGCTGGCATCCTGGGTCGGGCCTGGGATTCGCTGCGCCTGTGGATCAAGTAGTCTTCAGCCTTACTCCGGAGTTGCTGCCATGCAAACCCTTCCCGACACCCTGTGCTACCTGAACGGCGAGTACGGTCCGCTGCGCGACGCCAAGGTCTCGGTGCTGGACCGCGGCTTCATCTTCGGCGACGGCATCTACGAGGTCGTGCCCGCCTACGCCGGCCGCCTGTTCCGCTTCGACGAACACCTGGCCCGGCTGAACCGCAGCCTGACGAAGCTGCGCATCGCGAACCCGCACAGCCGCGAGGAGTGGCTGGAGCGCTGTCGCACGCTGCTCGCGGCGCTGGCCGGGAAGGGCGGCACCGGCGATCAGCTGCTCTACATCCAGATCACCCGGGGTGTCGCGCTGCGCGATCACGTGTTCCCGACCGACGTCGAGCCGACTGTCTTCATGATGTGCAGCGCGATGAAGCCGGCCACGCCGGAGCAGCGCCACGCCGGCGTCGCCTGCATCACCGCGCGCGATTTTCGCTGGGAGCGCGGCGACATCAAGAGCATCTCGCTGCTGGGCAACGTGCTGGCGCGGCAGATGTCGGCCGACAAGGGCGCGACCGAGACCATCATGTTCCGCAACGGCTTGCTGACCGAGGCCGCGGCGAGCAACGTCTGGGTCGTCCACGAAGGTGCGGTGCTCGGTCCGCCGAAGAGCGAGCACGTGCTCGAGGGCATCCGCTACGACCTGATCCGCGAGCTCTGCGAGGAAGTCGGCCTGGCCTACAACCTGCGCCCGATCGCCGAGGCCGACGTGCTCTCGGCCGACGAGGTGCTGCTGAGTTCGGCGACCAAGGAGATCCTGCCGGTGACCAGCCTGGACGGCGCGCCGGTCGGCCACGGCGCGCTCCGTGGCAAGCCCGGCCCCGTGTACGCGCGGCTGTTCGAGGCCTACCAGCGCGCCAAGGCGACACAGTCGATCTGAGCTGGAAATCTGCGCTCCGCGCCCCATCTTCGGCGGCATGCATACCGACGCCCTCATGCAAGACATCCCGCCCGAACCGTCGCTGATCGAGTACCCGTCGCAGTTCCCCATCAAGGTGATGGGCCTGAACGCCGATGGCTTCGTGCACGCGATCACGGCGATCGCCGAGCGTTTCGACCCGGCGTTCGACGCCGCCAGCGTCGAGCTGCGCACCAGCAAGGGCGACAAGTACCTCGGCGTGACGATCACCGTCACCGCCACCGGCCGCGAGCAGCTCGACGAGCTCTACCGCACGCTGAGCACACACCCGATGGTGAAGATGGTGCTGTGAGCGCCGACGCGCCGTTCCCCAGGTGCTCGCTCCCCCCCCGGGGGGACCGGCGCGCAGCGACGCAGGGGGTCACAGTGACCGCGATGGCGGCCACGCTGCGCCGGCTCGGGACGGTCGACTACGCGCCGACCGCGGCGGCGATGCAGGCGTTCACCGAGGCGCGCACGGCCGGCACGCCGGACGAACTCTGGCTCTGCGAACACCCGCCGGTCTACACCCAGGGGCTGGCCGGCAAGCCCGAGCACGTGATCGATGCGCACGGCATCCCGGTGGTGCAGACGAACCGCGGCGGGCAGGTCACGTACCACGGGCCGGGCCAGGTCGTCGCCTACCCGCTGATCGACCTGCGGCGGCTGAACATCTACGTCAAGGAATACGTCTTTCGGCTCGAACATGCGCTGCTGAAGACGCTCGCCCATTTCGGCGTCACCGGGCACCGCGTCGCCGGCGCACCGGGCATCTACGTGAGGCTCGGCGATCCGTTCGGCCACGCGGCGCTGACCGGGCCGCGCACCGACCCGTTCGAAGGCCTGGGCAAGATCGCGGCACTCGGCGTCAAGGTCAGCCGCCACTGCACCTACCACGGCGTCGCGCTGAACGTCGCGATGGACCTGCGCCCCTTCGCCGGCATCAACCCCTGCGGTTACGCCGGGTTGCGCACCGTGGACCTTTCTACAATCGGGGTTCGGGCGTCGACGGACGAGGCCGCCGAGGTTCTCGGCGGGCAGCTCGCGAGCGGCCTGAGCCCCTGATCCGAAAGCGCCCATGAGCACCACGAATCTGACCCGCGACGCCGCGACCGCCGAAGCCTGCGACGCCCCGGCCGCCCGGCCAGGCGGCTACGACCCGACGCTGAAGCAAAAATCCCAGGCCAAGACCGCGCGCATCCCGATCAAGATCGTGCCGGCCGAAACGCTGAAGAAGCCCGACTGGATCCGCGTCAAGGCCGGCTCGCCGAGCACACGCTTCTACGAGATCAAGGCCATCCTGCGCGAGCACAAGCTGCACACGGTGTGCGAGGAAGCCTCGTGCCCGAACATCGGCGAGTGCTTCGGCAAGGGCACTGCGACCTTCATGATCATGGGCGACAAGTGCACGCGGCGCTGCCCGTTCTGCGACGTCGGTCACGGCCGGCCCGACCCGCTCGACCTGGACGAGCCGCTCAACCTGGCGAAGACGATCGCGGCGCTGAAGCTGAAGTACGTGGTGATCACCAGCGTCGACCGCGACGACCTGCGCGACGGCGGGGCAGGCCACTTCGTCGAGTGCATCCGGCAGGTGCGCGCGCTCTCGCCGGCCACGCAGATCGAGATCCTGACGCCCGACTTCCGCGGCCGCATGGACCGCGCGCTCGAGATCCTGAAGGAAGCAACGCCGGACGTGATGAACCATAACCTCGAGACCGCGCCGCGCCTGTACAAGGAGGCGCGCCCCGGCTCCGATTACGCGTACTCGCTGAACCTGCTGAAGCGCTTCAAGGAATTCGCGCCGCACGTGCCGACCAAGAGCGGCCTGATGGTCGGCCTGGGCGAAACCGACGACGAGATCCTGCAGGTGATGCGCGACATGCGCGAGCACGGCATCGACATGCTGACGATCGGCCAGTACCTGGCCCCCAGCGGCCACCACCTGCCGGTCAAGCGCTACGTGCACCCGGACACGTTCAGGATGTTCGAACGCGAGGCCGCGGCGATGGGCTTCACGCACGCGGCGGTCGGCGCGATGGTGCGCTCGAGCTACCACGCCGACCGGCAGGCGGAGGCCGCGGGCCTGGCGCCGAACGTGGCCTGACCCGGGCCGGCGGCGCGATGTCCGCCTTTCGGACCCCGTTCGTCGAGGCGACGCTGCCCTGCGGCAACTGCCGTGAATCCATGCAGCGCCTCACGCTGCCCGGCCACTACGGGATGCCAGTCGAGCTCGACGTCTGCGCCGGCTGCCACCTGGTCTGGTTCGACACCACCGAGACGGCGCGCCTGAGCGGCCCGGCGCTGCTCGAGCTGATCGGCAGGATGGCGCAGGCCCAGAGCCTCGCGCACGAGGTGTTGCGGCCCGCGGTCGCCTGCCCGCGCTGTGCCGGCGCGCTGAAGACGGTCCACAACCAGACGCGCTGGGGCCGCTCGCTGCAGCTCGAATGCCTGATCCGCCACGGCGCGTACCAGTCGTTCGCGCAGTTCCTGCAGGAAAAGGGCTTGCTGCGGCCGATGTCGCAGCTGGATCGCCGCAGGCTGCTGACCGAGAGCGGGCACATCGACTGCGTCAACTGCGGTGCCGGGATCGGCCGCGACGACGTGCAGTGCCCCCATTGCCGCTCGGTCGCGAGCCTGCTGGACGTGGCGCGGCTGGCGCGTGCGCTCGACCCCGAGGGCGCGCTCACGCCACAGGCGGTGCATGGCGCCGGCGCCGAGCAGGCGGCGCTGCAGTGTGCTGCCTGCGGCGTGGCGCTGCCGCCGGGGCAGTCGCTGGCGTGCCCGCAATGCAAGGCGACGCTCGCGGTGAACCGCCTGGCCGAGGCGCACGCACGGGTCGCGGAGCTGGCGCCGGCGCTGCGGGCGCATGCTGCCAAACCCGCGCCGGAAGTCGTGAAGCGCCGGCTCGACGTGCTCGGTGCAGACCTGCCGCGCCGGCGCGCCTGGGTGGCCGAGATGGAAGCGGACGCGAGTCAGCGCAAGTCGGTGACGGACGACGACGAACCGGACTGGTCGTCGCTGTTCAGCCGCGGCACGAACCCGGTCCGCGCGGTGTTCATTGCGCTCGCGATCTGGTTCGTCTGGTACTTCTGGCCGCGCGGCTGAGCGGCGACCGCCGGATCAGGTCTGCGCCAGCAGCTTCTCGACCAACTGGTGCAGCGCGACAAAATCGGGCTCGCCGACATAGCGCTTGACGATCCGGCCGTGCTTGTCGATCAGCACGCTGGTGGGCGTCAGCTGGACCTGGCCGAAGCTCTTCGCGATCGTGCCGGTGTTGTCGATCGCGACGCCGAACGGCAGCTTGCGCGTCTCGGCGAAATTGATCACGTAGGCCGGCGGGTCGTAGCTCATCGCCACCGCCAGCGTCTCGTAGCCGCGCGCCTTGTACTTCTCGTGCGTCGCGACGATGTCGGGCATTTCCTTCACGCAGGTGGTGCAGTCGGTGGCCCAGAAGTTCACCAGCACGACCTTGCCGCGCAATTGGTCGGTGGTGGAGTGGCTGCCGTCGAGCAGCGTGTAGGCGACGTTCGGCGCCTTGGCACCACCGCCCAGGGCTTCGACGCCCAGGTACCCGCCCACCCCGACGGCGAGCGTCACGACCGCGGCAGCGAGATACTTGGCAGGTTTCACAGGAGATCCTTCATGCAGCGCAGAGATTTTACGTCAAGGCTCGTGATCACGGGTGGTGTCTGGGGACTCGCCGTCAGCCCGCCCGTGCTGGCCGCCATCACCGAAGGCGATGCGGCGCTCGGGGTGCGCGCCGCGCTGGAGCGCGGTGCGGCTTCGGCCGTCAACCTGCTGGGCCGGACCGGCGGCTTTCTCGACAACCCGAAGGTGCGCATCCCGTTGCCCGGGTTCCTCAACGAGGCCGCCAAGCTGGCCCAGTTCACCGGCCAGCAAAGGCGCGTCGACGAACTCGTCACCGCGATGAATCGCGCCGCCGAGGCCGCCGTGCCGCAGGCCAGGGCACTGCTGATGAATGCGGTCCGGACCATGAGCGTCGAGGACGGCAAGCAGATCCTGACCGGCGGCGACAACGCCGTGACGCAGTTCTTCGCGAACAAGACGCGCGCCCCGCTGAGCGTCAAGTTCCTGCCGATCGTGACCAAGGCGACCGAGAAGGTCGCGCTGGCCGAGAAGTACAACGCGCTGGCAGGCAAGGTCGCGGCGACGGGCCTGCTGAGGAAGGACGACGCCAACCTCCAGCAGTACGTGACCGGCAAGGCGCTGGATGGCCTGTACCTGATGATCGGCGAGGAGGAGCGCAAGATCCGCCAGAACCCGGTCGCCACCGGCAGCGCGATCCTGTCCAGGGTGTTCGGCTCGCTGAAGTAGCGCGCCGCCGCCCGCGGGCGCGGCTCAGAGACCCTTCGACAGCTCGAACATCAGTGCCGACGGCAACGAACTCGCCAGCGCCCCGCGCCCCACGCGCGCCATCGTCGAGCCGCTGAAGCCCGACATCTCGAAGACCGTGCCTTCCTCGACGATCTCGATGAAGACGAAATCGGGCACCTCGGCGCCGATTTCTTCGCGCAGCCGCGCGAAGCGCTCGCCGGTCTGGGCCGATTCGATGATCACCGCGTGCGGCAGGCCCTCGCGGCAGAACGCGGCGGCCTCGTCGACCGAGTTGACGAAGTCGATGATCAGGCTCATGTCGCGCAGCGCTTCGCGGATCTGCACCCGCAGCTCGCGCCGTGCCGCGACCACCAGCACGTGGCTGCCGGCCAGCGGCTGGGAGTTGTTCGACGGCGCGAAGCCGTCGTTGATCTCCATCGTGCTGACGCCCTCGATCTCGCTGCTGGCGGTGCGCGGGAACTCGAGCGTCAGCGTCGTCATGTGCTCTTCGTCGCAGCGCTCGACGACCAGGCCCATCGTCCAGGCGGTCTGCTCGATCAGGCGCCAGGTCAGCGAGTCCAGGCCGCGCGGGGCGGTCGCGCCGGCGCCGTCGGCCATCTGGTCGATCGGGCGGTGCGCGAAGCGGCAGGTCAGCAGCGCGTGCGCCGGCCAGCTCTTGATCTCGATCGCGAAATCGATCTGGGAGTGCGCGTTGGCCAGCGCCCAGTCGAGCGTCGAGTTCAGCACGGTGAACAGCAGCGAGGCGTCGACGATCACCTCGGCCGGCTTCAGCGACGGCTTCAGGCTGATGCCGCGCGCCGTCGTCTGGCGCATCCGGTGCGCGATCACGCCGTTCAGCACGTCGGCCAGTTGCAGCCGCTCGTGCGACTGGCGCAGGCGGCCCGAGGCGAAGCGCGTCAGCTGCTGGCCGATCATGCCGATCTGGCGCGCGGCCTCGACCTCGTCGCGCAATGAGCGCAAGCCCTGGCGGTCGATCCGGCCGGTGCTGGTGAGGCTGTTGATGCGCTCCAGCGCCGCGGTCAGCGGGGCCGCGATCTCGGCGCCGATCTGCGACACCAGTTCATGCCAGCGTTCGTGTTCGCTCAGCGACCCGTCGCCGGGCAAGGTGTGCGCAACCCCGTGCGCGACCGGGGTGCGGCCGGTGTCAGACATGTCCACGCTCGCTTCCTTCTCGGGCTCACACAGGCCCCTCGACTCTGGAACGCAGTGTCGGCTGCGTCGCCCTGGCGCGCCAGAGCCTCGGGCCGCCCCTCCCCGTACCTGGGGGGTGAATTCGTCACGTTCGGCGCCCCGCGATCAGGGTGTTCGCACCAGCGCCAGCAGTGCGTCGAGCAGGGCCTGCGGCGCCGAGATCATCGCGTCGTGGCCGGTCGGGATCTCGACCAGGTTCCAGCCGGGCTCGCTGCGCACCCGCGCTCGCGCCGCCGCGATGGTGGGCAGGGCCGGCGCGGTGCAGTCGATGAAGGTCCGCGGCAACGACTGGACGGTGGCGGCGTCGAAGTCGAGCACCGCGTCGTAGACGCCGCCGGGCTGCGCTGTCTGGCGCCGTGCAACCCAGGCGTGGTCGGCCCCGGCAAGGCCGAAGATCGCCGGATCCGGCGGCGGCAGCGTGCCCCCGTTGGCCACGATCGCCGCGCGCCGCGAGGCCTGGACCTCCGGCGCATGCGTGCTCGACCAGCGCTCGCCCGGCCGCGGCACCATCGCGTCGAGGTAGACGAGGTGGCGCAGCCGCGCGGCGAACCGATCGGCCACGCCGGTGATCACGAGGCCGCCGTAGCTGTGGCCGACGAGGATGGCTCGCTGCAGCTCTTCGGCCTCGATCAGGTTCGCGACGTCGGCGATGTGGGTGTCGAGCGTGATCGCGCCCGTCAGCAGGTGCGCACGCTCGCCCAGACCGGTGAGCGTGACCGCGAACGCGCGGTGGCCGGCAGCCCACAGCGGCGGCAGGATCCGGCGCCAGCACCATGCGCCGTGCCAGGCGCCGTGAACGAGAACGAAATCGGCCATGGACAAGCTCCGGGAATCGTCGTCGGCGCGGCGCGTCAGATCGCGTTGGCGTCGCGCAGCGCCGCGATCTCGGCGTCGCCGAGGCCGAACTCGCGCAGCAGCTCGACCGTGTGCTCGCCGAGCAGCGGTGGCGGCCGCCGGTACTGCACCGGCGTGGCCGAGAACTTCATCGGGCTGGCGACCAGGCGCACGCTGCCGGCCAGCGGGTGCGGCATCTGCACCGTCATCTCGCGGGCCTGCACCTGCGGGTCGGCGAACACGTCGGCCAGGTCGTTGATCGGGCCGCACGGCACCTTGGCAGCTTCCAGCGCGCCGAGCCAGTCGGCGCGCTGGCGTGCCTTCATCAGCGTCGCCAGCATCGGCACCAGCGCCGCGCGGTGGCGCACCCGTTCGGCATTGCGGGCGAAGCGCGGGTCCGAGGCGATCTCGGGCCGACCCGCAACGGCGCAGAACTTGACGAACTGGCTGTCATTGCCGACCGCGACGATCATGTGCCCGTCGGCGACCTCGAACACCTGGTACGGCACGATGTTCTGGTGCGCGTTGCCGGCGCGCTGCGGCGCGACACCGGTGGTCAGGTAGTTGGCGCCCAGGTTCGCGAGCATCGCGACCTGGGTGTCCAGCAGCGCCATGTCGATGGCCTGGCCCTCGCCGGTCAGGTCGCGGTGGCGCAGTGCCGCCAGGATCGCGGTGGTCGCGTACATGCCGGTGAACAGATCGGCCACGGCGACGCCGACCTTCTGCGGCCCGCCGCCCGAGGCGTCGTCGGCGATCTCGGCACGCGACGGGCCGGTGACGCTCATCAGGCCGCCCATGCCCTGGACTGCGTAGTCGTAGCCGGCACGCTCTCGGTACGGGCCGGTCTGGCCGAAGCCGGTGATCGAGCAGTACACGAGGCGCGGGTTCAGCGCGTGCAGGCTGGCGAAGTCGAGGCCGTAGCGTGCCATGTCGCCGACCTTGTAGTTCTCGACGAAGACGTCGCTCTGCGCAGCGATGCGGCGCACCAGCGCCTGGCCTTCGGGTCGCGCGATGTCGACCGTGATCGAGCGCTTGTTGCGGTTCGTGCCGAGGTAGTAGGCGGCTTCCTGTGTGTCCGCGCCGGCCCGGTCCTTGAGAAACGGCGGGCCCCAGCCGCGCGTGTCGTCGCCGCCGCTGCGGCGGCCGTCCGCTGCGACGACCGCGGGGCGTTCGACCTTGACCACGTCGGCGCCGAGGTCGGCCAGCGTCTGCGTGCACCACGGGCCGGCGAGCACGCGCGACAGGTCGAGCACGCGCACGCCTGCCAGCGGCTGCGCGGGGGAGGTCGGGTTCGCGGGGGGCGTCATGCCGATCATTGTGGAGCAGCCCCGGGATAATGCCCGGATGACCAAGCCGGCCCTCCAGATCGCGGCACTCGCCGCCGCCGCCTGCAGCGCCGCGTGCTCGCCGGTGCTCGACTGGCGCGAGTTCGTGCCCGAGGGCAGTGAACTGCGCGTCAGGTTCCCGTGCCGCCCGGACCGCACGGAGCGCGACGTGACGATCGCCGGCGCGACGGCGCGGATGCAGATGCTCGCCTGCAGCGCAGGCGATGCGACCTTCGCCCTCGCCACCGTAGAGGTGGCCGATCCGGCGCGCATCGGCGCGACACTGGCGGCGCTGCGCGGCAGCGCCGTCGCCAATGTCCGGGGCGGCGAGGCGCGGAGCGCGACGCTGCAGATCAAGGGCATGACGCCGAACGACCGGGCCGGGCGCCTGGCAGTGAACGGCCGCCTGCCGGACGGTGCAGCGGTGCAGGAACACGCTGCCTTCTTCACGCGCGGACTGCGCGTCTACCAGGCCACCGTGATCGGTGCCGCTCCTGCGCCGGAGGCCGTCGAGACCTTCATCGCCGGGCTGAAGTTTCCCGGATGATCACCACGCCGACCGCGCCCGCGCCGATCGCTGCTCGCACTGCCGCCGCGGTGTTCCTGATCTTCGCGTTCAGCTACTTCATCTCGGCGCTGGTGCGCGGCGTGACCGCGACGCTGGCGCCGATCTTCACGGCCGAGATCGGCCTGAACGCCGGCGACCTCGGCCTGCTCGGCGGTGCCTTCTTCCTCGGCTTCGCCTCGACCCAGTTGCCGCTCGGCAGTGCGCTCGACCGCATCGGCCCGAAGCGCGTGCAGCTCGCCTTCCTGACGGTCGCGGTGCTGGGCAGCGCCGCGTTCGCGCTGGCGCGCGATTTCGCCAGCCTCGCGATCGCGCGGGCGCTGATCGGCGTCGGCGTCAGCGCCTGCCTGATGGCGCCGCTGACCGCGTTCCGGCGCAGCTTCGACACGGTGGCGCAGCTGCGCGCGAACTCGTGGATGCTGATGTCGGGCTCGCTCGGCATGGTCGCGTCGACCCTGCCGGTGCAGTGGCTGCTGCCGCTGCTCGGCTGGCGCGGCCTGTTCTGGGCCGTGGCGGGCTGGATGCTGCTGTCGATGATCGCGATCGCACGCGTGGTGCCCGCGGATCGGCCGACCGCATCGGCGGGCCCGCCAAGCGCCGGCGGCTATGCCGAAATCTGGCGCCACCCGACGTTCCTGCGGCTGGCGCCGATGGGCTTCTTCCACTACGGCGGTCTGATCGCGGTGCAGTCGCTGTGGGCCGGGCCGTGGCTGGTCGAGGTTTGCGGCTGGACCGCTCGGCAGTCCGCGCAGGGCCTGTTCAGCATCAACATCGCGATGCTGCTGAGCTTCATGACCTGGGGCAGCGTGGTGCCGCGGCTCTATTCCCGTGGCTGGACTGCGCAGCGCCTGATCGCTCGGGGCGCGCCGTTCAGTCTCGCCGCGCTCGCGCTCGCGCTGCTGCTTGGGCCGGGGGCGGGCGCATGGGTCTGGGTGCTGTTCTGCGTGGGCTGCACCGTGGTGTCGCTGTCGCAGCCGACAGTCGGCCTGGCACTGCCCGCGGCGCTGGCGGGGCGAGCGTTGTCGGCCTACAACCTCGTGATCTTCCTCGGGGTGTTCAGTCTGCAGTGGGGCATCGGGTTGGCGATCGATCTGTTGCGAGCATGGGGATGGAGCACGCTGTCGGCCTACCGTGGGGGTTTCGCGTTGTTATGGGGTTGCTGTGTGTTTTCGTATGTGTGGTTTTTGTGTCGGGTCGAGCCGGCGCGCCCGATGAATCCTGCCCCTGCCGCCTGAACTGCCGATAATTTGTCGCCATGCCTGGTTTGATGATCATTGCCCATGCGCCGCTCGCGTCCTCGCTGAAGGCGGTCGCAGAGCACACGTTTCCCGATTGCTCGCGGCTGCTCGAGGCACTCGACGTGGCGCCCGACATGCCGATCGAGGAAGTCGAGGCTCGGGCTCGCGAGATGCTCGCGCGGGTCCGCAACCCCGAGGCGCTGATCTTCACCGACGTTTTCGGAGCGACGCCCTGCAACGTGGCGCAGCGGCTGGGCGACGGCACCCAGGTGCGCGTGATCGCCGGCGTCAACGTGCCGATGCTGTGGCGTGCGCTGTGCTATTCGACCGAACCGCTCGAGGCGGTCGTGATGCGGGCGATGGCCGGCGCAACCCAGGGCGTGATGCAGGTTGCGACCTCGAAACCCCAGAACCAGACCCTCAAACCGGGCGGAAATGATCAAGCAAAGCATCACCATCAGCAATAAGCTGGGCCTTCACGCCCGCGCCTCCGCGAAGCTGACGAAGCTGGCCGGCGGTTTTCAGAGCGATGTCTTCATGATGCGCAACGAGCGCCGTGTCAATGCGAAGAGCATCATGGGCGTGATGATGCTGGCTGCCGGGATTGGCAGTGTCGTCGAGATCGAAGTGAATGGTCCTGACGAACAGGCTGCGATGGACGCACTCGTGGCGCTGATCAACGACAAGTTCGGCGAAGGTCAGTAGCCCGCTGGTCGTCAGTTCAGGAAATGCCTGCGATAGCGCGCGGGCAGGTCCTCGATGCGCAGCAGCATCGGCAGGTCAGCGGTGTTGAAGTCCGGATCCCAGGCCGGCGCGCCCAGGACCTTCGCGCCGCAACGCAGATACCCCTTGATCAGCGCCGGGGCCTCGACAGGCAGGTCGTTCCGCAGTTCGTCGACGGGCAGCGCCAGGCGTGGCGTGACCTGCCAGTGGATCGGCGCGAGGTGCGTGCGCCGCAACTGCGCCCACAGGCTGGCCGCGACGTGGCCGCCGTCTCGCATGCTGACACTGGCGCAGCCGATCATCGTGTCGAGTGCGTTGCGATCATGAACTCGGCCAGCGCACCCCACAGCGCGAGGATCGCGCCGCCGCTGCGCCAGTCCGGGTGAACGCACGACCGGCCGAGCTCGTGCCATGCGCGGGCGCAGCCGGGTCAGGTCGAATTCCTTGTCGCTGTGCAGGCCGCCGACACGGCGCGCGTTGGCCGGCGTCAGCACACGATAGGTGCCGATCACCGGGCCGGCCTCGCTGCCACGGCCGGGTGCGCGCACGAGCAGGTGTTCGCAGAACGGATCGAACAGGTCGATGTCGTGACCGGCCGGCGAGCCGGGCGGTACGCTGAGGCGCGCGCCCATCTCTTCGGCGAAGGCGAGATGCCTCAGGCGCTGCGCCTGAAGAACCTCGTCCTCGTCGCGTGCCCACACCACATCGAGACGAGGCGCTTCAATAGCGCGGCCGACGGTAGGCGGATCGCGGCGATGAAGTGACCTCCGTGAGGTGGCGGGCCCGGCCAGGTCGGCAAGCGGGACGGTGGGAAGCGGCAGTTCACGCATGGGCACTCCGTGGCGGGTTCGATCGGCATGCTCGGGCCCCCGGGGTGACGCGGCCATGAAGCCGGCGTGACGGCGCCGTGACAGGGGCAAATCCCGCCGTGTCGCGCGGGTCGGCGCTGCTAGCATCGGACGCATGAGCTTCCAGGTGTTCGGATTGCCGGTGTCACGCGGCGTCGCGATCGGGCGCGCAGTGCTCGTCGCGTCGAGCCGCGTCGATGTGGCGCACTACTTCATCGACGAGGAGCGCGTCGAGGCCGAGGTGGCACGCCTGCGCAGTGCGCGCGACGCCGTCGCGAACGAACTCAGCACGCTGCAGCGCGAACTGCCGGCCGAAGCACCGGCGGAGCTCTCGGCGCTGCTCGACGTGCACCTGATGCTGCTGCACGACGAGACGCTCACCGGCGCCACCAAGCAATGGATCCACGAGCGGCACTACAACGCCGAATGGGCGCTGTCGGCGCAGCTCGAGGTGCTGGCGCGGCAGTTCGACGAGATGGAAGACGAGTACCTGCGCGAGCGCAAGGCCGACCTGGAGCAGGTCGTCGAGCGGCTGCTGCGTGCGATGGCGCGCGGGCCGGCGTCGTCATTCGCGCCCGCACCGGGCGTGCGACCGCGCGACTTCGGCGGCGAGGACCCGCTCGTTCTGGTGGCGAACGACATCGCGCCAGCCGACATGCTGCAGTTCAAGCGCAGCGTGTTCACGGGCTTCATCACCGACGTCGGCGGCCGGACGTCACATACGGCGATCGTCGCGCGCAGCATGGACATCCCGGCCGTGG
Source organism: Rhizobacter sp. (assembly GCA_043725365.1). Lineage (GTDB taxonomy): Bacteria > Pseudomonadota > Gammaproteobacteria > Burkholderiales > Burkholderiaceae_C > LMDS01. The sequence continues at coordinate 13,011 of JAYSLR010000200.1, forward strand.
TGGGCGCGCGCGAGGCGAGTCGCATCATTCGCCAGGACGACTGGATCGTGATCGACGGCGACGCCGGCATCGTGATCGTCGATCCGTCGCCCATCGTGCTGGAGGAGTACCGTTTCCGCCAGCGCCAGAGCGAGCTCGGGCGCGAGCGGCTCTCGCGGTTGCGCCACACGCCGGCGGTCACGCTCGACGGCGAAAGAGTCGAGCTGCTTGCCAACATCGAGATGCCGAACGATGCGATCGCCGCGCTCGAGGCCGGCGCTGTCGGTGTGGGGCTGTTTCGCAGCGAGTTCCTGTTCATGAATCGCGATGGCGAACTGCCGGGTGAAGACGAGCAGTTCGAAGCCTATCGCGCTGCGGTCGAGGCGATGAAGGGCCTGCCGGTGACGATCCGCACGGTCGACATCGGTGCCGACAAGCCGCTCGATCGCATGTCGGCGAACGAATTGCGGCATGAGCACGCACTGAATCCTGCGCTCGGCTTGCGGGCGATCCGCTGGAGCCTTTCCGAGCCGGGCATGTTCCGCCAGCAGTTGCGGGCGATCCTGCGCGCCAGCGCTTATGGCAAGGTGAGGCTGCTGATTCCGATGGTGGCGCACCTCAGCGAGGTGCGCCTGACCTTCGAGGCGCTGGCGCGCGCGCGCCAACAGCTCAGCGAGGCCGGCAAGGCATTCACGGACATCGAAGTCGGCGCGATGATCGAAGTGCCGGCGTCGGCGCTGATGCTGCCGGCGTTCCTCAGGCACTTCGACTTCGTGTCGATCGGCACCAACGACCTCATCCAGTACACCCTCGCGATCGATCGTGCCGACGAGGCCGTGGCGCACCTTTACGACCCGTGGCACCCGGCCGTGCTTGGACTCCTGTCGCGCGTCATCACTCAGGCCCGCGCGGCGGGCAAGCATGTCAGCGTCTGTGGAGAGATGGCGGGCGACTCCGAGTTCACCGAACTGTTGCTGGCGATGGGCTTGCGCAGTCTCTCGATGCACCCCTCGCAGATTGCGTCCATCAAGGAGCGTGTGCTGCGCACCGACGCGCGGCGCTGGTCTCAACTGCTGGAGCGCGTGCTGACGGCCGACGAGCCGGAGATCGAATGCAGGCGCGCCGCGCTGCTCGTGTACTCAGCAGGCCACGGCCTGCAAAGCGACCAGCATTGAGGCCGGAGGGCTGTGCGGGGTTGACCGGCCACGAGAGCATGCTATAGTCGTCGTCTTCGCTGATTGCAGCGCCCGAACGCGAAAGCGACGCGGTCGCGGCAGTCGGAGAAGAAATCGAGATAGTCGATCGCTTGACAGGGTTATATAAAACATGTCAGAATCGCTCTCTCAGCTGATAACTGCAAAACAACGCAGCGGCGCCGAAAGGCAAGTTCTTTAAAAACTAACAGCCGATAAGTGTGGGCGTTTGAAGGCGAGTGCCAAGACGATCCGGGGAAGCCTGGAGAGTCGAGGTCTCATGGACCTTAAACGCTCACTGAATTGAAATTCATGCAAGTGAAGTTCACTTCAATTCTTTGAGCAAAACATCAAGATCGAACTGAAGAGTTTGATCCTGGCTCAGATTGAACGCTGGCGGCATGCCTTACACATGCAAGTCGAACGGCAGCACGGGAGCAATCCTGGT
>JAYSLR010000201.1:0-3006 GCA_043725365.1 Rhizobacter sp.
CGCCCAGGTCGGCGCGCTCGAAGCCGCCGAGTCGTCCAGCAAGCTCGCGCTCGAAGCCACCCAACTCGGCTACAAGGTCGGCGTGCGCGTGAACCTCGACGTGCTGAACGCGCAGGCCCAGCTCTACACCACGCAGGCGCAGCTCGCGAAGGCGCGCTACGACGTGATCATGGCCGGCCTGCGCCTGCGCCAGGCGTCGGGCCGGCTGACGGCGGACGACGTGGCCGCGGTCAACGGCCTGCTCGTGCGCTGAAGGCATGCGCTGTGCACCGCCGCACGCGGTGCCACGTTTCTTGACGAGTCGCACACGCGGGCTTCACCCGAACCCGGCATGCTGCGCTGAACTCGGGAAACGCACGTGTCCAGACCAGCCTCGCTCCAGGCGGCGATTGCCGCGCACCGTTTCGGCCTCGGCGAGGCCTCGCTCGAGGTCGTCGGCGACGACCCGGCGCGCTGGCTGACGGCGCAGATCGGCCCGGCCGACGCCGCGCGCGGGGCCGGCCTGCTGAGCACCCCGCAGGCCCTGGCCTTCGTCGCCGACGAGCAGACGCAGCGCCGGGCCGCGCGCCGCGCGGCCGCCGGCATGACGCCCGAACAGGCCGCCGCCCAGGCCGCCGCCGGTCGCTACCGCGAGGTGATAGTCGCCGACGCGCGCTCGCGCCTGCTGACCGCGGCGTCGACGACCCACCCGTTCACGGAACGGCTGCAGTGGTTCTGGACCAACCACTTCACCGTCTCGCTCGCCAAGGGCAGCACGCGCGGGCTGGTCGGCGCGTTCGAGCGCGACGCGATCCGGCCGCACATCGCCGGCTCGTTCGAGCAGCTGCTGTTCGCCTCGACGACCCACCCGGCGATGCTGCGCTACCTCGACAACGTGCAGTCCGCCGGCCCGAACTCGCGCATCGTCGCGCGCGCGGCAAGCCGCGCCGCGCGGATGGACGAGAGCCCGCGCGTCACCGGCCTGAACGAGAACCTCGCGCGCGAGGTGCTGGAACTGCACACGCTCGGCGCCGCCAGCACCCGCGACGCGGACCCCGCGTACGGCCAGGCCGACGTGACCGCGTTCGCGCGCGTGCTGACCGGTTGGCGCGTCGGCTACCAGGACACCGACCCGGCGCGCAACTTCGACCCGGCCTGGCACGAGCCGGGCCGCAAGACGCTGCTGGGCAAGTCCTACCCCGAGGGCCCGGACGCGCTGCGCGCCGTGTTGCACGACCTCGCGCTGCACCCGGCCACCGCGCGCTTCGTCTCGACCAAGCTGGCGCGCCACTTCGTCGCCGACGACCCGCCGCCGGCGCTGGTCGAGCGCCTGACGGCGAACTACCTCGGCGGCGGCGGCCAGCTGGCGCCGCTGTACCGCGAGCTCGTCGCGAGCCCGCAGGCCTGGGCGCTGCCGGCGGCGAAGCTGAAGACGCCCGAGGAGTTCGTGATCTCGTCGGTGCGCGTGCTGCGGCTCAACCCGCGCCTGTTCGAGCGCGGCGAGGCGCTGAACACGATACCGAGTCCCGGCGCGATCGGCGCGCTGGGCCAGCGCCTGCAGGCCGCACCCTCGCCGGCCGGCTGGAGCGACCGCGCCGACGACTGGCTCGGCCCTGACGCGGTCTGGAAGCGCGTCGAATGGGCCACGCGCACCGCGAACCGGCTCGGCACCGGCATCGACGCCCGCGCGCTGGCCGCGCAAAGCCTGGGCCCGCTGGTGAGCGCCGAGACCCGGACCCAGCTCGATCGCGCGGCCGACGGCGCGCAAGCCCTCGCGCTGCTGCTGATGGCGCCCGAGTTCCAGCGCCGCTGATCCCGCCGACCCCACCCGGAGCCCTGCGATGACCCACTCGCCGTTCCATTCCACACGCCGCAGCCTGCTGGCGGCCGCCCTCGGCGCCGGCGCGCTCGGCCCCTGGTCGACGCTGAGCTTCGCGGGCGCCGCCGGCAGCGACCGGCGTTTCGTGTTCGTGATCCTGCGCGGCGGGCTCGACGGCCTGTCGGCGGTGCCGGCGATCGGCGACCCCGGGTTCGCGCCCGCCCGCGGCGCGCTCGCGCAGTTCGGCGCCGCGCCGCTCGCGCTCGACGGCACGTTCGCGCTGCACCCGAACCTGGCGGCGCTGCACGCGATGTACGGGCGCGGCGAGCTTGCGGTCGTGCACGCGGTCGGCCTGCCCTACCGCGAGCGCTCGCACTTCGACGCCCAGCAGGTGCTCGAAAGCGGCGGCGCGCGGCCCTACGAACTCTCGACCGGCTGGCTCGGCCGTGCGCTCGCGCGCACGCAGGCCAAGAGCATCGCGCTGAACACCGCGGTGCCGCTGGTGCTGCGCGGGCCCGGCATCGTCGACACCTGGGCGCCGTCGGCGCTGCCCGAGCCGGGCGCGGACCTGGTCGAGCGCCTGGGCCGGATGTACGCGAACGACCCGGCCCTGGCGACCGCGCTCGAGCGCGCGAAGGCCCTTCACCTCGACGGCGCGATGCCGGCCGACATGGCCGCCGGCAACGCGATGGCCACGTCGCGCAGCGGCAGCTTCACGGTGCTGGCAACACGCGCGGCCGAGTTCCTGGCCCAGCCGGCCGGCCCGCAGGCCGCGGTGCTCGAGGTCAGCGGCTGGGACACGCACGCGAACCAGGCGAACCCGAACGGCCCGCTCGCCAACGCCCTGCACCAGCTCGACACCGGCCTGGCCGCGCTGCGCGAAGGGCTGTCGCCCGGCGGCACCTGGGACCGCACCGTCGTCGTCGTCGCGACCGAGTTCGGCCGCGAGGTCGCGATCAACGGCACGCTCGGCACCGACCACGGCACCGGCGCCGCGGCCTTCGTGCTCGGTGGTGCCGTGCACGGCGGGCGCGTGCTCGCCGACTGGCCGGGCCTGGCGAAACGCGACCGCAACGAGGGGCGCGACCAGTCGGCGATGACGCGGCCGCCGTCGACCGCGCCACCGAGCACGAAGGCGGCGGCGCCGGTGCCGTGGTCGGTGCCGAGGGTGCCGTTGATCGCGACCTCGCGGCCGAACTCGGTCGCGA
>JAYSLR010000202.1:0-4233 GCA_043725365.1 Rhizobacter sp.
ACGCCTGCGCCTCGCGGCGCGAGTCGAGCCGCAGATGGATCGCGCCCGGTGCGCGGCTGGCGTGGCGGTAGGCGTTGTCGAGCAGGTTCACGAGCACGCGTCGAAGGTGCTCGGCGTCGAAGTGCACGCCGACGGCCTCGGGCGGCAACTCGACACGCAGCACGCTTTGCCGGCCGAGCGTCACGCCGGTCGCGCGCGCCCATTCGTTGCATACCGCCGCGACCTGCGCGGTCGCGTCGATCACGCCGACCTCCTGTGCGGTGCCGGGCGCGACCTCCATCACGTCGTCGACGATGCGCTTGAGGCGTTCGACGTTGTCGCTCACCATCTGCATCAACTGGCGCTGCGCCGGGTCGGTCGCGTCTTCCGACAGCAGCGCGTTCGCCTGCGAGATCGCCGCCAGCGGGTTGCGGATCTCGTGCGCGATGCCGGCCGAGACCCGGCCCATCGCCGCGAGCTTCTCCTGGCGGCTGCGCGCCTGCATGTTGCGCACGTCCTCCAGGAACAGCACGCAGAATTCCTCGATGGTCTGCGGCTCGCGCTTGCGCGTGAAGCGCACGCGCACACGCAGGGTGCGCTGCACGCCGAGCGCGCTCAACGTGGCGTTCTCGAACATCAGCACCACGTCGCGCCCGGCCTCGGGCCAGGTCGCTTCGCCGAACGCGCGCTCGACCGTCTTCACCAGCGCGTCCCAGGCCTGCACGCCGCGCAGCTGGAATGGCGCGGGACGGCTCATGCCGCTCGGCGCGAGCAGCCGCCGCGCCGCGGGATTGGCGGCGCGCACGCGGCCGCGCCGATCGACGACGAGCACACCGTCCTGCATCTCTTCGATCACCAGGCGATTCAGCTGCGCCTGCTGGCGCGCCATCTCGAGGCTGCCGCGCGCGGTCAGCTCCTCGCGCGCCAGGCGCCCGGCGAGCTCGCCGGCCAGCACCGTGATCACGAAGAATCCAGTGCCCGCCAGACCGGCCTGCGTCATCTGCAGGGTGCCCTCGGCACCGGCGACCACGCTGAGCCAGGCCGCGCCGAGCAGCGTCAGCGTGACCACGGCCGCGGTCGCCAGCGCCATCGTGCGCGGCGTCAGCACGCCGGCCATCAGCACCGGCAGCACCAGCAGCGCGACGTAGTTCAGGCTGGACCCGGGTGCCAGCACGTGCAGCGCCATGAAGCACACCAGGTCGACACCGATCGTCGCCAGCCACTGCGAGCCGCGCAAGTGGGCCATCGAGCGCGGAATGGCAGGGGCGTGCCGGTAGCGCGGCAGCAGCCACAGGCCGACCGCGAGTGCCGCGTAGGCGGAGCTGATCAGCGTGACGATCGGCGTCGGCCGCAGCCCGAACACGCCACCGAGCACGAGCGCCACGAGCAGCGCCATGCCGAGCGCGGCACGTGCCGCGATGAAGGCGCGGTACAGCCGCTCGAACGCCGTCTGACCCGACTCGACCACGCGCGCCGCCGCACGCGACAGGAAGCGCGAGTCGGGGGCGCGCTCGGACCCTGTGCGCGGCGTGCCCGCGGCCGCCGCTGCCGGCTCGTCGTCCGGCAGTTCGTCGTCGCGCACTTCGGTGTCGTGGTCGACGCTGTAGTCGCCGAACCAGGACTCGTCGGCCACGACCGGCCGGCGCGCGCGGCGCCGCTCACTGAAGCGCCGCTCCGACGAGCGATCGGCGCCGCTCATGAACCCGGGTGAGCCCGCTCGAAGGCCGCGCGATGCGCAGCGTCGCAGAACACGCCGCCGCGCCCGGGCAGCGCCTCGTCGCGCGGCAGGTGCACGCCGCAATGCGCACAGCTCAGCATCGGCTGCGGCGCGCGGCCGCTCTCCGGCGGCGCGGCCGGCGGCGGCCGCCGCGCGCGGCGCACGCTGCCACGCAGCATCCACAACAGTACGAACACGGCGATCAGGAACAGCAGGAACTTCATGCGCTCACCCGTTCACGCCGGCGGCCGGTGCAGCAGCACCTCGAGCACGAAGCGCGAGCCCACGTAGGCCAGCAGCAGCAGGCCCGCGCCGGCGTAGACGCCGCGCGTCGCCCCCGGCCCGCGCCAGCCGAACGCACGCCTTCCGGCGAGCAGCCCGGCAAACACCAACCAGCCCAGCATCGAGAACACGGTCTTGTGGTCCCAGCGCCAGGGGTGCGCGAACCAGGCGCCGAGCACCAGCGCCGCCGACAGCACGACGAAGCCGGCGCCGACGAAGCGAAACGTCATGCGTTCCAGCCGCAGCAGCGGCATGCCCTCGGGCGCGCCGGTCGTGCCGGCCGACGGCCGCATCAGGCGCTCCGCGCGATTGAGCATGACCGCGTGCAGCACGGCGGCGCCGAACAGGCCGTACGACGCGATCCCGAGCGCCCAGTGCAGCGGCTCCCAGCGCGAGTCGATCTGCGGCCGCACCTCGCCGGGGAAGGCCCAGGCGAGCGCGACGACGACGATGCCCAGCAGCGCGAGCACCCGGCGCGCGCCCGGCAGCGGCACGAACCGGCTCTCGACGAGATAGACGGCGAGCACCAGCCACACCGTCATCGACAGCGCCGGCGCGAAGCCGAAGCGCGCGACCTCGACCCGGCTGCTCAGGCCCGAGATGTCGACGACGATCGCGACCACGTGCGCGACGAAGCCGCCCATCAGGGCCGCGCGCAACGCCTCGGCCAGGCGCTCCGGCAGCAGCGCGGCGGCGGCATAGGCCGCGAGCGCCAGCACGCTCGGCAGGCCGAGCAACCAGGCCGTTGGGGAAGCGCCCGCGGTCGTCGAGGTGGCGGCGGAGGCGAACGATAGAATCATCGTCACAGTGTACTTTCGCGCCCGAGCGCCGACGCTTCAGCGCGCGGGCCGCGCCCCACCCCCGATGGCTTCCACCCTCACCGACCGGCTGAGTCGCCTGGTCAAGACGATGCGCGGCCAGGCCCGCATCACCGAAGACAACGTGCAGGACATGCTGCGCGAGGTCCGCATGGCGCTGCTCGAAGCCGACGTCGCGCTGCCGGTGGTGCGCGACTTCATCGCGCGCGTGAAGGAGAAGGCGCTCGGCGCGGAGGTCGTCGGTTCGCTGTCGCCGGGCCAGGCGCTGGTCGGGATCGTCAACCGCGAACTCGCCGCGACGATGGGCGAAGTGGACCCGGTAAGCGGGGCCTTGAAGGCCCCGGCCGACATCAACCTCGCCGCGCAGCCGCCGGCGGTGATCCTGATGGCCGGCCTGCAGGGCGCCGGCAAGACGACGACAACTGCCAAGCTCGCCAAGCACCTGATCGAGAAGCGCAAGAAGAAGGTGCTGACGGTCTCGGCCGACGTCTACCGCCCGGCCGCGATCGAGCAGCTCAAGCTGGTGACGAAGCAGGCCGGCGCCGAATGGTTCCCGTCGAGCGGCGAGGACAAGCCGCTCGCGATCGGCCTGGCCGCGCTCGACTACGCCCGCAAGCACTACTTCGACGTGCTGCTGGTCGATACCGCGGGTCGCCTGGCGATCGACGAGGCGCTGATGCGCGAGATCAGCGAGTTGCACGCCGCGCTGAAGCCGGTCGAGACCCTGTTCGTCGTCGACGCGATGCAAGGGCAGGACGCGGTCAACACCGCGAAGGCCTTCAAGGAAGCGCTGCCGCTGACCGGCATCGTGCTGACCAAGATGGACGGCGATTCGCGCGGCGGCGCCGCGCTGTCGGTGCGGCAGATCACCGGCGCGCCGATCAAGTTCGCCGGCGTCAGCGAGAAGATCGACGGCCTGGAAGTCTTCGACGCGCAACGCCACGCCGGCCGCGTGCTCGGCATGGGCGACATCGTCGGCCTGGTCGAGGAGGTGCAAAAAGGCGTCGACATGGCGGCGGCGCAGACGCTCGTCGACAAGGTCAAGGCAGGTGACAGTTTCGACCTCAATGACTTTCTGTCACAACTGTCACAAATGAAGAAGATGGGCGGATTGGCGGGCCTGATGGACAAGCTGCCGTCGCAGATGACGGGCAAGGCCGCGAACCTCGGCGCGGCCGATGTCGATCGCGCCGAGCGCGACATGCGCCGCATGGAAGGCATCATCTGCTCGATGACGCCGCTCGAGCGCCGCAAGCCCGATCTGCTCAAGGCCACTCGCAAACGCCGCGTCGCCGCGGGGGCCGGCGTGCAGGTTCAGGAGGTGAACCGCCTGCTGAACCAGTTCGAGCAGATGCGCGACATGATGAAGAAGATGAAGGGCGGCGGCATGATGAAGATGATGAAACGAATGGGTGGCATGAAGGGCATGGGCGGCCC
>JAYSLR010000203.1:0-16487 GCA_043725365.1 Rhizobacter sp.
TGAGGCCCCAAAACAGGCCCACTTGTCGTTGCAAAGCATCGCCGGGGCCCAACCCCGGCTGCGCTTTGCGCCTAAATTGAGCCTGTTTTGGGGCCTCACGCGGGTGCATCCGATGGCCTCTCCGCCTCTCAGGCCGTCTTCGTCGGGCGCACGATGCCGGCCGCGGCAAGGAACTCGTCGACGAACGCCTCGACATCGTTCCAGTCGGTGTACTCGACGTCGTGGGACGTGTCGGTCGTCTGGCCGTAGTGGCGAGCGATCATGCGCATCAGCTGGCGCTTCAGGTAGTCGTACTGCGTGTACTTCAGCGCGCCCGCCACGCAGCGCACCGTCAACGGCGTCATCCCGCAGTCGTCGACGAATTCGTCGAGCAGGCGCCGCGCCTCGAGCGGGCCCTCCTTCTCGTCCAGTGCTGCCGCGAGGCTGACCGAGAAGAACGCCAGCGGCATCGCGCCGAGCCAGACCCGGTTGTCCTTCAGAAAGTGCTCGAGCGCACGCGGGTGCCGGTGCTCGTGGAGCGAGCCGCCGACGATCGCGGCCTGGTACGCCCCCGGCAGCATCGGCGCGAACGGCCCGGCGGTGTCGACCACGTCGACACGCAGGCCGCGGATGCGCAGGCGCTCGGCAATGAACTCGGCGACCTTGCGGCTCTGGCCTTCGGTGCTGGCATAGGCGACGAGGATCGGAAGCATGGTGGTGGTCCGGATTCGGTCTGCGACAGACGGGGCGGCTGCGCGCCGATGGTGCCCGCGTCAGCGTCCGCCGCCATGAGCCAGCGCAATGAATTCGCGGCTCGGCGCACACGAAACCCCATGACGCGTGCGGCGTGGTGTGCGATCCCCCGGCGGTGCCGCGATCGGCCCCTGCGGGTTTGACCCAGCGCAAGTGCCTGCCACGCGTCGCGCCTCAGGATGGCGCCATGCCACACGTGCGAGACCTTCCATGAGCGCCCTTCGATCGATTCTTGTGCACCTCGACGCGTCGCCGCGCGCCACCCGGCGCCTGGCCAGGGCCCGCGAACTGGCGGCGCAGCACGGTGCTCGCGTCACCGCGCTGTACGCCAGCACGCCGGCGACGCTCGGCGTGCCCTTCCTGATGGACCAGGGCGGCGGCGAACTGCTGCCTGCGCTGCAGCAGCTCGACATCGACCGCCGCGACGAGGTCAAGGCGCGCTTCGATCGCGAGGTCTCGGACTCGGCGCCGCCGATCCTGTGGCGCGAGTTGCGCGACGCGCCGGTGATTCCCGGCGTCGTCGGCCATGCGCTGTGCGCCGACCTGCTCGTGCTCGGTCAGCACGACGTGTCCGACCCGCTGACCACCGGCATCCCGTCGGACTTCGTGCCGTCCGTGCTGCTGGCCAGCGGTCGGCCCGCGCTGGTGATCCCGTACGTCGACACCGGTGCCACTTTCGGCCAGAGCGTGTTGATCGCATGGAAGGCGACGCGCGAATCGGCGCACGCGGTGTCGGCAGCGATCCCGTTCCTTCAGGGCGCGCAGCGGGTTCATCTCGCGATGGCGGACGAGGAAGGCGCGCTCCCGACGCCAGTCGACGCGCTGGAGGAGTACCTGCGGCTGCACGGCGTTCGAGCGCCGATCCAGCGCCATGCCTCGGTCCCTGCCGAGGCACCCGGCGACGGGCTGCTGTCGCTCGCCGCCGACGTCGGGGCAGACCTGCTGGTGATGGGCGGCTACGGCCACAGCCGGGCGCGCGAACTGATGCTGGGCGGTGCGTCGCGCACGGTGCTGCGTTCGATGACGCTGCCGGTGCTGATGGCCCACTGACGGCCGCGCGTTCAAGATGTGGCGACGTGTCGAACTGTTCGCGCTGCTGGCGACGATCCCGGCGTTCTACCTGGCGATGCTGTCGGCCCACCGGGCGGTCGGCGTGGCCCTGTACCTGATGGGTTTCGCCGCCACCGCCGCCGTGGCCTGGACCGAGACTTTCGGGGCGCAGCGCGCCGTGCCGGCTCGCAACGGCCTCGCCCGCAACCCCCTGAGCCTGCTGCTGGCGATCTCGCTGCTGCTGTCGGCCGTGCTGCCGCAGGGGGAGCAGGCGGACCTGCTGGCCGTGCGGCTCGGCGCCGCGGCACTGATCATCCTGCGCCTGGGCGAATCGACGTTGCCCTCGTCCTGGCGCGGCGGGCTGCCGCAATTGCTGGGGCTGGGCATCGGCGTGCTCGGCCTGTGCGGCCTCGGCTTCTGGTGGCTGGAGCCGCGCGCGCACAGCTTCGGCGACGGCCTGTGGCTGGCCTTCACGACGGCCGCGACCGTCGGCTACGGCGACATCGTTCCGAGCACGCCGCCGTCCAAGATCTTCGCGGTGTTCGTGGTGCTGATGGGCTTCGCGGTGCTGTCGCTCGTGACCGCATCGATCGCTGCGCTGTGGGTGCAGACCGAGGAGCGCAAGATCGAGCGCGAGGTCCTGCGTGACCTGCACCACGAGCTGCGCGCGATCCGCGACGAACTCACGGCGCTGCGGCGCGCGCAGGCGCCGTACAGCGAGTCCTGAAGCCGGGTGACCGGCGCCTGGCTCAGCCCCAGGTCGCCCAGACCAGCGCCGAGCCCAGCACCAGCAGACCGAGCCAGAGCTGCAGCGGCAGCGCGCTGGCGTTCCACCTCCAGGCCGGCGGACGGGCCGGCTGGACGACGGGTGCGTCCAGCCACTCCCGCTCGAGGGTCGACCACTCGACCAGGCACGAGTCGGCGGCCCACGCGCTGGTGCCCCACTCGAGCTTCTTCGGGGGCTGACCGCGCGGGAAGGGATCCGAGAGTCGAATCGTTCGCATGCGCGGATGATGGTTCCGGCCGACGGCGCCCGATCGCTCGAACAGCGGCCGCGAAACCGGCTATTTCGGCCGGATCAGGTCGCGGTACAGCGCCATGTACTTCTGCGCCGCGCCGTCCCACGAGAAATCCTGCGCCATCGCGCGCAGCATCAGGCGCCGCCAGCGCTCGGGCTGGGCATAGGCCGCGCCCGCGCGCTGCAACGCGGCGTCGAGCGCTGCCGGCGTCGCGGTGTCGAACGCGAAGCCGGTCGCGCGATCGGCCTGCAGCGCCTCGTCGCTCGCGTCGACCACCGTGTCGGCCAGGCCGCCGACGCGGCGCACCACCGGCAGCGTGCCGTAGCGCAGGCCGTAGAGCTGGGTCAGGCCGCAGGGCTCGAAGCGCGAGGGCACGAGGATCGCGTCGGCACCGGCCACGAGCCGGTGCGCGAACGCCTCGTCGTAGCCGATGCGCACCGCGACCTCGCCCGGGTGCGCCTGGGCAGCGGCGACGAACGCCGCCTCGAGCGCGGCGTCGCCGGCACCCTGCAGCGCGAGCTGGCCGCCGCGCCTGAGCAGCCCGGGCAAGGCGCCGAGCACCAGGTCCAGCCCCTTCTGCGAGGTCAGGCGGCTGACCACGCCGAACAGCGGCGCGTCGGCACGCGGCGCGAGACCGAGTTCGGATCGCAGCGCCTGCTTGCAGCTCGCCTTGCCGGCGAGCTGGGCGGCGCCGTAGCGCGCCGCGATCGCGGTGTCGGTGGCGGGGTCCCAGACGCCGCCGTCGACGCCATTGAGCACGCCGCTCACGTCGGCGCCGCGGCCGCGGATCACGCCGTCCAGCCCGAAGCCGAACTCGTGCGTCGCGATCTCGCGCGCGTAGGTCGGGCTGACGGTGGTCACGCGCTGCGCGAACTTCAGGCCCGCCTTCATGAACGAGACCTGCTGGTGGTACTCGAGCCCGGTCGACGCCATGAAGCGCGACGACAGCCCCAGCAGCGGGAAGTCGCCGCTCGGGAACAGGCCCTGGTACGCGAGGTTGTGCACCGTGAACACGGTCGCGGCGCCGGCCGACGGGTGCGCCGCGAGGTAGGCGCAGGCCATCGCCGCGTGCCAGTCGTGCGCGTGCAGCAGCTCGGGCTGCCAGGACGGGTCGAGCTCGCCCGACGCGAGGTGCGCGCCGACCCAGCCGAGCAGCGCAAAACGCTGTGCGTTGTCGGGCCACTCGCCGCCGGCGCCGTCCTGGTACGGGCTGCCCGGGCGGCGGTACAGCAGCGGCGCGTCGATCACGTAGGCCGGCACGCGGCTGTAGGGCATCTGCCCGAGGCGCAGCGTGACGCGCGCCGCGCCGAAGCAGGCGCCGATCTCGCCGACGACCTTCTGATGCAGCACCGCGTCGGCGATCGCCGGCAGCCCCGGCAGCAGCAGGCGCACCTCGGCGCCCTGCCCGATCAGCGCCTGCGGCAGCGCGCCCAGCACATCGGCCAGGCCGCCGGTCTTGACCAGCGGGAAGATCTCGGCCCCGACATGCAGGACCCTCATGCCTGGGTCAGCTTGTCGAGCATCTCGCGGGTCACCAGCGTGATGCCGTTCTCCGAGCGGTAGAAGCGCTGGGCGTCGAGCTCCGGGTCCTCGCCGATCACGATGCCGTCGGGCACGCTGCAGCCGCGGTCGATCACGGTGCGCGTCAGGCGTGCATGCCGGCCGACCTGCACGCCCGGCAGCAGCACCGACCAGCTGACGACCGAATGCGAATGCACGCGCACGCTCGAGAACAGCACCGATCGGTGCACGTTGCCCGACACGATGCAGCCGCCCGACACCACCGACTCGATCGCCATGCCGCGACGGTCGGGCTGGTCGTGCACGAACTTGGCCGGCGGCAGCTGGGCCTGGTAGGTCCAGATCGGCCAGCGCGTGTCGTACAGGTTCAGCAGCGGGTCGGTCGCGGTCAGGTCGATGTTGGCGTCCCAGTACGCGTCGATCGTTCCGACGTCGCGCCAGTAGGGCTCCTCGTTGACGCGCGTGCCCACCGCGCTGAGCGCGAACGGGTGCGCCGCGGCGTTGCCGTTGCGCACGGCGCGCGGGATGATGTCCTTGCCGAAGTCGTGGCTCGACTCGGGGTCGGCGATGTCGCGTTCGAGCTCCCGGTACAGGAAGCGCGCGTTGAAGATGTAGATGCCCATGCTCGCCAGCGCGCGGTCCGGGTCGCCGGGCATCGCGGGCGGGTCGGCCGGCTTCTCGACGAAGTCCAGGATCAGGTCGTTCTCGTCGACCGCCATCACGCCGAAGGCCGTGGCCTCCCTGCGCGGCACCGCGATGCAGCCGACCGTGCAGTCGCGCCCCTTGGCGACGTGGTCGGCCAGCATCAGCGCGTAGTTCATCTTGTAGATGTGGTCGCCCGCGAGCACGACGATGTAGTCGGCGCCGTAGCTGGCGAGGATGTCCTGGTTCTGGTAGACCGCGTCGGCGGTGCCGCGGTACCAGCTTTCGTCGTCGGTGCGCTGCTGCGCCGGCAGCAGGTCAACGAACTCGTTCATCTCGCTCTTCAGGAAGGCCCAGCCCCGCTGCACGTGGCGCAGCAGGCTGTGGCTCTTGTACTGCGTGATCACGCCGATGCGCCGGATGCCCGAGTTCAGGCAGTTCGACAGCGCGAAGTCGATGATGCGGAACTTGCCGCCGAAGTACACCGCCGGCTTCGCGCGCCGATCGGTCAGGCTCTTCAGCCGGCTGCCGCGCCCCCCGGCCAGCACCAGCGCCACCGTGCGTTTCGGGAGGTCCAGGCTCAGGGCAAGCTCGTCGGGCTTCATCTTGTCGTCTCCTCGCGATGGCCATTGTGGCCGGTCTGCGCACCCGCTCAGTGTGGCAAGTTTTGCGCCGGTGCAACACTCCCGAACTTCCCGCATCCTGCCGGCTCAGCTCGCGGAGCTCGGGCGCAAAAATTGCACGTCCGTGTCTGCGCGACCGGCCGCCCGATGTCACACTGGCCGTGACAAGCACTTTCCAGACGATGAAGGACCCGACGGTGAACTCCAATCCGCAGCCTGCGACACGCGGCGTCGCCGCCGGCATCGACGAAGAACTGCTCGACCACGTCGGTGTCGCCCCGGACGAGGCCAGCCCGAACGACCTGATGCAGGCGCTGTCGCAGGTGGCGCGTCACCGCCTGTCGCAGCGCTGGGTGCGCACGCAGGCGCAGCAGGCCGATGCCAAGGCGCGCCGCGTCTACTACCTGTCGATGGAGTTCCTGATGGGGCGCACGCTCGGCAACGCGCTGGCCGCGCTCGAGCTACGCGGCGAGGCGGCACAGGCGCTGAACGGTCACGCGCAACAGCTCGAGGACGTCGCCGACCGCGAGCCCGACGCGGCGCTCGGCAACGGCGGCCTGGGGCGGCTGGCGGCCTGCTTCCTCGACTCGATGGCCACGCTGGGCCTGCCCTCGTTCGGCTACGGCATCCGCTACGAGTACGGCATGTTCGCGCAGGAGATCAAGAACGGTGCGCAGATCGAGCACCCCGATCCGTGGCTGGAGGACGGCACGGCCTGGGAGTTCCCGCGCGCGGCGATCACGTACCCGGTGCGCTTCGGCGGCTGGGTCGAGCACCGCGGCAGCGGCGCCGAGGCGCGCGCGCTGTGGCGCCCGAGCGCCGAGGTCGCGGCCAAGGCCTACGACATGGTGATCCCCGGCCACGGCACCGACAAGGTCAGCACGCTGCGCCTGTGGAAGGCCGCGGCGCCGGCGCACATCGACCTGAACGCGTTCAACACCGGTGACTATGCGCGTGCCGCGAGCGCGAAGAACGAGTACGAGAACATCTCGTGGGTGCTGTACCCGAACGACAGCACGCCGGCGGGCCGCGAGCTGCGGCTGCGCCAGGAGTACTTCTTCGTCGCCGCATCGATGCAGGACCTGATCGAGCGCCACCTGAAGGAACACGGCACGCTCGCGAACCTGGCCGAGAAGGTCGCGATCCACCTGAACGACACGCACCCGGCGATCGGCGTGGCCGAGCTGATGCGGGTGCTGTGCGACGAGCATTCGATGCACTGGGCGCAGGCCTGGGCGATCACCGGCCGCGTGTTCTCGTACACCAACCACACGCTGATGCCCGAGGCGCTCGAGACCTGGCCGGTGGCGCTGTTGCCGCACGTGCTGCCGCGCCACCTCGAGATCATCTTCCGCATCAACCAGGACCTGATGGACCTGGCCGCCGCGCACCGACCGGGCGATACCGAGTTCATGGCGCGCCTGTCGCTGATCGGCGAGGGCAGCGAGCGCCGCGTGCGCATGGCGAACCTGGCGGTGGTCGGCAGCCACAAGGTCAACGGCGTCTCGGCGCTGCACTCCGAACTGCTGGTTCAGACGATCTTCCGCGACTTCGCGAGCCTGTGGCCGGAGCGCTTCACGAACATGACGAACGGCGTGACGCCGCGGCGCTGGCTTGCGCAGGCGAACCCGGGGCTGGCGGAGCTGCTCGACGGCACGATCGGCACCGGCTGGCGCCTCGACCTCGACCAGCTGGCCAGGCTGCAGGAGTTCAAGCACGACGCCGGATTCCGCGACCGGTTCATGGCGGTGAAGCGCCACAACAAGCTGCGCCTGGCCGCGCTGATCGAGCGCCGCGCCGGCGTGAGCGTCGATCCGGATTCGCTCTTCGACGTGCAGGTCAAGCGCATCCACGAGTACAAGCGCCAGCTGCTGAACGTGCTGCACGCGGTGACGCGCTACCAGGCGATCCTCGCGAACCCGCAGGGCCCGAACGGCGAAGGCTGGGTGCCGCGCACGGTGATCTTCGCCGGCAAGGCGGCGTCGAGCTACGCGACCGCGAAGAACATCATCCGGTTGATCCACGACGTCGGCCAGGTCGTCAACAACGACCCGCGCATCGGCAACCGGCTGAAGCTCGTGTTCGTGCCGAACTACGGCGTCTCGGTGGCCGAGACCATCATGCCGGGCGCGGACCTGTCCGAGCAGATCTCGACCGCTGGCACCGAAGCCTCGGGCACCGGCAACATGAAGCTGGCGCTGAACGGCGCGCTGACGATCGGCACCGACGACGGCGCGAACATCGAGATCCGCCAGAACGTCGGCGACGAGAACATCTTCATCTTCGGGCTGAAGACGCCCGAGGTGCAGGCGTTGCGCCAGTCGGGCTACCAGCCGATGCGGCTGTACGAGGCCAACCCGGCACTGAAGTCGGTGCTCGACGCGATCTCGGGCGGCGCGTTCTCGCCCGACGACCCGGGGCGCTTCCGCGGCCTGGTCGACTCGCTGCTGTGGGGCGGCGACCACTACCTGCTGCTGGCCGACTACGAGAGCTACGTGGCGACGCAACTGCGCGTCGACGCGCTGTACCGCGACCGCGGCGCATGGGCCGAGCGCGCGGTCGCGAACGTCGCCGGCATGGGCGCGTTCTCGTCGGATCGCACCATCGGCGAGTACGCGCGCCAGATCTGGGGCATCGCACCCGAGCCGCGCTGACACGGCGCCGCGCCGGCGCTTGCTACGATGCGCCGGCCGACCGGATCACGCATCGCCATGCTCCAGGACCTTCAGATCGACGCTCTCCGCCACGCCGCGCACGGTGACCCGTTCGCGGTGCTGGGCGTGCACGCCGACGCCGACGGCCGCTTCTGGCTGCGCGCGATGCTGCCCGGCGCGGCCCAAGTCGCGGTGCTCGACGCGCGCAACGGCGAGCTGATCGGCACGCTCGCGCGACGCCACGCCGAAGGCTTCTTCGAGGGCCCGCTGAACGCCGGCGAGGCGCCGAACTACCGGCTGCAGGTGCGCTGGTCCGAGGGCCAGTCGACGATCATCGACGACCCGTACCGCTTCCCGCCGGTGCTCGGCGAGCTCGACCTGTGGCTGCTCGGCGAAGGCTCGCACCTGCGGCCGTTCGAGGTGCTCGGCGCGGCGCAGCGTGTGATGCTGGGCGTGGCCGGCACCAGCTTCGCGGTCTGGGCGCCGAACGCGTCGCAGGTCAGCGTGGTCGGCGACTTCAACCTCTGGGACGCGCGCCGCCACCCGATGCGGCTGCGCCGCGAGTGCGGCGTCTGGGAGATCTTCCTGCCGGGCGTGGGTGCCGGGGCGCGCTACAAGTACCGGATCCGCGCCCGCGACGGCCGCGTGCTGCCGCACAAGGCCGACCCGTACGCGCTGCAGTCAGAGCTGCGGCCGGCCACCGCCAGCGTGGTCGCGCGCCTGCCCAGCGTGGTGCCGAGGTCGGAGGCGCGCCAGCGCGCGAACGCGCTCGATGCACCGATCAGCATCTACGAGGTGCACCTGGGCTCGTGGCAGCGCCGGCCCGATGCCGCGAGCGGCCCGCACGGCCGTTTCCTGAGCTGGGACGAACTCGCCAGCAGCCTCGTGCCCTATGCGCGCGAGATGGGCTTCACGCACCTCGAACTGCTGCCGATCAGCGAGCACCCGTTCGACGGCTCGTGGGGCTACCAGCCGATCGGGCTGTACGCGCCGACGGCACGCTTCGGCACCCCCGCGGACGAAGCCGCAGGCCGCGGCTCCGGGGCGGGCTTTCGCCGCTTCGTCGACCGCTGCCACGCCGAGGGCCTGGGCCTGCTGCTGGACTGGGTGCCGGCGCACTTCCCGTCCGACGCCCACGGCCTGGCCGAATTCGATGGCACGCACCTGTACGAGTACGCGGATCCGCGCGAAGGCTTCCACCAGGACTGGAACACGCTGATCTACAACTTCGGCCGCACCGAGGTGAGCAACTTCATGGTCGCGAACGCGCTGTACTGGCTCGAGCGCTACAACGTCGACGGGCTGCGCGTCGACGCGGTCGCCTCGATGCTCTATCGCGACTACAGCCGCCGGGCCGGCGAGTGGGTACCGAACCAGCACGGCGGGCGCGAGAACCTGGAGGCGATCGCGTTCCTGCGCCGCATGAACGAGGTCGTCGGCGGTGAACGGCCACAGGCCGTGACGCTGGCCGAGGAGTCGACCGCGTTCCCCGGTGTCTCGCGCCCCACCTATGCCGGCGGCCTGGGCTTCCACAACAAGTGGAACATGGGCTGGATGCACGACACGCTGCAGTACATGCAGCGCGACCCGATCCACCGCAAGCATCACCAGGGCGAGATGACGTTCAGCCTGGTCTACGCGTTCACCGAGAACTTCGTGCTGCCGCTGTCGCACGACGAGGTCGTGCACGGCAAGGGCTCGCTGCTCGGCAAGATGCCGGGCGACCGCTGGCAGCAGTTCGCGAACCTGCGGGCCTACTACGGCTACCTGTTCGGCCATCCCGGCAAGAAGCTGCTGTTCATGGGCTGCGAGTTCGCGCAGCAGCGCGAGTGGGATCACGACCAGAGCCTGGACTGGCACCTGCTCGACGACCCCGCGCCGTCCAACCTGCACGCCGGCGTGCGCCGCCTGCTGCGCGACCTGAACGCGCTGTACCGCGCGACGCCGGCGCTGTACCAGCGCGACTTCACGCCCGACGGCTTCGAATGGATCGCCCACGACGACGCCGAGCATTCGGTGCTCGCCTTCATCCGGCGCGGCGTTGATGCGAACGCGCTGATCGTCGTGGCCTGCAACTTCACGCCGACGCCGCAGCGCGCCTATCGCCTCGGCGTGCCGCACGCCGGTACCTACCGCGAGTGCCTCAACACCGATTCGATGCATTACGGCGGCAGCAATGTCGGCACGCCGCTGGGCGCCGCGACGGCGCAGCAACCGCCGCTGCACGGTCGGCAGCACTCGATCGTGATCGACCTGCCACCGCTGGCGACCGTGATGTTCGAATGGAACGCCTGAGCGCCGCGCCCGCCGACGCGGCCGCCGCGTTCACGGTCACGCGCGGCCGGCCGTGGCCACTGGGCGCGCACGCCGACGCCACCGGGGTCAACTTCGCGGTGTTCTCGGCCCACGCGCAGGGCATCGACCTGTGCCTGTTCGACACCGATGGCCGGCACGAGATCGCGCGCCTGCGCCTGCCCGGCCGCAGCGGCGATGTCTCGCACGGGCGCGTCGAAGGGGCGGCACCCGGGCTGATCTACGGCCTGCGCGTGCACGGGCCGTGGCGGCCCGACAAGGGGCACCGCTTCAACCCGACCAAGCTGCTGCTCGACCCGTACGCGCGCGAGATCGTCGGCCGCTTCGACTGGGCCGACCTGCACTTCGCCGCCGACCGCGTGCACCCGAAGCAGATGGACACGCGCGACAACGCCGCGACCGCGCTGAAGGCGCGCGTCACGCGCGACGCGTACGACTGGGGCGACGACCGGCCGCCCGAGACGCCGCTCGCCGACACGCTGCTGTACGAGCTCCACGTCAAGGGCTTCTCGGCCCTGAACCCGGCCGTGCCCGAGGCGCTTCGCGGCACCTACGCCGGGCTCGCCCATGCGGCATCGATCGCGCACCTGACGCGGCTCGGCATCACCGCGGTGAGCCTGCTGCCGGTGCACCAGCGCGTCGACGAGGAGCGCCTCGTGAAGGCCGGCCTGAGCAACTACTGGGGCTACAACACGATCGGCTTCTTCGCGCCCGAACCGCGCCTGGGCTGCACGCCCGACGACGGCGCGGCGACGCGCACCGAGTTCCGCGACATGGTGAAGGCGTTGCACGCGGCCGGCGTCGAGGTCATCCTCGACGTCGTCTTCAACCACAGCGCCGAAGGCGACGCCACCGGCCCGACGCTCGCGTTCAAGGGCCTGGACAACGCCCGCTACTACCGCCTGCCGCCCGACGCCCGCAACGACTACGACAACTACACCGGCTGCGGCAACACCCTGGACCTGCGCCATCCGCGCGTGCTGCAGCTGGTGATGGACGCGCTGCGCTACTGGGCCGGCGAGATGCATGTCGACGGCTTCCGCTTCGATCTGGCGCCGGTGCTGGGGCGCGGTAGCGAGGGGTTCGAGCGCAGCGCCGCGTTCTTCGCGGCGGTCGCGCAGGACCCGCTGCTGGCACGCGTCAAGATGATCGCCGAACCCTGGGACCTGGGCCCGGGCGGCTACCAGGTCGGCAACTTCCCGGATGGCTGGGCCGAATGGAACGACAAGTTCCGCGACGACATGCGCGCGTTCTGGCTGCGCCACCCGAGCACGCGCGGCGCGTTCGCACTGCGCCTGTGCGCGTCCAGCGATCTGTACGAGGCGCGCGCCCGCGCGCCGGCCGAATCGGTCAACTACGTGATCTCGCACGACGGCTTCACCTTGCGCGACCTGCTGAGCTACAACGAACGCCACAACCTGGCGAACCTGGAGGACAACCGCGACGGCACCGGCCACAACCTGAGCTTCAACTGCGGCGTCGAAGGCCCGAGCGACGACGCGGCCGTGAACCGGCTGCGCGGCCGGCTGCAGCGGGCGGTTCTCGCGACCAACCTGCTCGCGCAGGGCACGCCGATGCTGTGCGCCGGCGACGAGCTCGGCCACACCCAGGGCGGCAACAACAACCCGTACTGCCACGACAGCGCGATCACCTGGATCGACTGGCCGCACGCCGACGCCGAGCTGATCGCGTTCACGGCGCGCGTGGTCGCGCTGCGGCGCCGCGCGTGGCCGTTCTCGAACCACTGGTACAGCGGCCTGACCGACCCGCTGGGGCTGCACGACCTGACCTGGTTCACGCGCGACGGGGAGCCGCTGCAGGGCGACGCCTGGCGCGACCCCACGAGCCGCGTGCTCGGCTGCCTGATCGGCGAACCCGGCCGCGCGGCGGCGCCGCTGCTGCTGCTGGTGAACGCCGAGGCCGACGACAGCGCCTTCCTGCTGCCGGCCGGGGTGTGGGAGGTGGTTCTCGACACGACCCGCCCGACCGGCCTCGGCCGCTGGCAAGGCCAGGGCGAGGTCGAACTGCCGCTGCCGGCAGGCAGCCTGCTGCTGCTCGCCGCGGCGGGCGCGAACATCCGCCTGTCGTAGCGCGGCGGCAGCGCCCGGGAGGCGGCGCCAAAGAAAAGGGGCGCCCGAAGGCGCCCCGACTCATTGCGGCGAAATGCCGATCAGTGAACCACGCCGAGCGTCGCTTCCTTGCCACCGCGGTAGGTGTGCAGGGTCAGCGCGCCGTTCTTGATGTCGCCCTTCTCGTCGAACGAGATCGTGCCGGTCACGCCCTTGTAGCCTTCGGTCTTGGCCAGGCACGGCAGGTACTTCGCCGGCTCGGCCGAGCCGCACTTCTCCATCGCAGTGGCCATCACCATCACGGCATCGTACACATAGGGCGCATAGACCTGCACATCGATGCCGTACTTGGCCTTGTACTTGGCCTTCCAGGCGTCCATGCCGGCCTGCTGGGAAGCATCGACACCACCGGCCTCGGCGCAATAGACCTGGTTGTCGGCCATCGCGCCGCCCGCCAGTTGCGGCAGTGAGGCCGAGCAGATGCCGTCGCCGCCAACGAGCTTGGCGTTGATGCCGAGCTGCTTCATCTGGCGGATCATCGGCCCGGCTTGCGCATCCATTCCGCCATAGAACACCACATCCGGCTTCTTCGCCTTGATCGCCGTCAGGATGGCGGTGAAGTCGGTCGCGTTGTTGTTGGTGAACTGGTTCTCGACGATCGTGCCGCCCGAAGCCTTCACGGCCTTGGAGAATTCCTCGGCCACGCCCTGGCCGTACGCGGTGCGGTCATCGATGACGGCGAACGTCTTGCCCTTCAGATCCTTGACCGCGTAGCGACCGAGGGTGCCGCCCAGGTGCACGTCGTCGGCCACGACGCGGAAGGTCGTCTTGAAGCCCTGACGGGTGTACTTCGGGTTCGTCGCCGACGGCGAGATCTGCGGAATGCCGGCGTCGCTGTAGATCTTCGAGGCCGGAATGGTCGTGCCCGAATTCAGGTGGCCGATGACCCCGTTGACCTTGGCGTCGACCAGCTTCTGCGCCACAGCGGTGCCCTGCTTCGGATCGCCGGCGTCGTCCTCGGCCTGCAGTTCGAACTTGACCTTCTTGCCGCCGATCGTCGTGCCCTTGGCATTCAGATCGTCGATGGCCATGCGGGCACCGTTCTCATTGTCCTTGCCGAGGTGGGCAATCGCGCCGCTGGTCGGGCCGACGTGACCGATCTTGACGACCATGTCCTGCGCGTACGCGGCACCACCGAGCATCACCACGGCAGCGGCGACGATCGCGTTCAGTTTGACTTGCATGCAAAACCTCCAGATGGAATGTTCAAAGACAACGGTTGATGTTCTCAACGGGCGACACCATACCCCAAAAAAAACGCATTCTCCACAGTGAATGCACGGGGCAGCGGCGCCTGTTGATCCGAGCCGACCCGACCGCGGCGGGCCTTTCGGCGCCTAACTACAACGCGCGAGTCAACGTGTCCGATGACGCGCCAGTTCCAGGGCCACCGCGCGCTCGACCACGTCACGCAAGGTCGATGCCAGCTCGCTGCGCGCCTCGCGCACGATGGTGTCGGCGGCGCGCGCCAGCAGCGGCGTCAACACCTCGCGCATCCGGTAGTCCAGCATCAGGTCCATCTGGCGCTGCAGGTCGATCAGCACGCGTTGAGTCAGTTGCTCCTCGTTCAGCGCCAAGGGCGCCGCCGCGCCGGCCGAAGCCTCGCGGTCGTTCGGCAACGGCGCGGGCGCCCCCGCTGGCAGCATCGCCGGCGGCGCTGCGGCCGGCTCGGGCCAGGCCACGACCTCGGTGAGCGTCGGCACGCGCTCCGGCGGCACCGACGGGCCGGTGCTCATGCACCGACTCCATGCTCGAGGATCGCGTAGCCGCGGGCCTTGTAGTGCTTCCAGCGGGCCCGCGCCGCGCCGCGGTCGGCCGCGTCGGTCGAGACGATCTCCACCACCTTCTCGAAGCTCTCGAACCCGGCCGGCGCCTGCGGCCCGAGGTTCACCAGCACCTCGTGGTGGCCGGGCTGGAGCGCGTCCTGCGCCAGCCAGACCCGCGTCGGAAGCAGCCGGGCCGCCACCGGCTGGCCGGGGCGCAGCGTCACGTGCGGCAGGAACTCGATCTCGTCGAAGGTCCACAGTGCGCGGTCGAAATGCGCCAGCGCTTCGGCCGGCCCCGCCAGCACGACGCGGGTGCCGAGCCGGCACGCCTTGCGCACCAGGCGACAGGTGTAGTCGGTGCGGTCGGCCACGTTGAAATGAAAACTGATTTCGGTCACTGGCGCCCCTCGCCCGCGGCGATGCGGGCCGGCGAGGTGCACCGATCGAGTCTCACGCCGCTTGCGCCAGCACGAAATGCGTCAGCAGCGACACCGGCCGGCCGGTGGCGCCCTTGGCGCTGCCGGACTTCCAGGCGGTGCCGGCGACGTCGAGATGCGCCCACGGGTACTTGCCGGTGAAGCGCCGCAGGAACATGGCCGCGGTGATCGCGCCGCCCGGGCGCCCGCCGATGTTGGCCATGTCGGCGAAGTTGCTCTTCAGCCCGGCGTCGTATTCCTCGTCGAGCGGCATGCGCCAGCACGGGTCCAGGCCCTGGGCGCTGGCGGCCAGCATCTGCGCTGCGACCTTGTCGTCGGCCGTGAACAGGCCCGAATGGTGGTGGCCGAGCGCGATCACGCAGGCGCCGGTCAGGGTGGCGATGTCGACGACGACCGCCGGCTTGAAGCGCTCGGCATAGGTCAGGGCATCGCACAGGATCAGCCGGCCCTCGGCGTCGGTGTTCAGGATCTCGATCGTCTGGCCCGACATGCTCTTGACCACGTCGCCCGGCTTGACGGCGTTGCCGCTGGGCAGGTTCTCGCACGCCGGGATGATGCACACGAGGTTGAGCTTCGGCTTCAGCTCGGCGACCGCGCGCAGCGTGCCGAGCACGCTCGCGGCGCCGCCCATGTCGAACTTCATCTCGTCCATCTCGGCACCCGGCTTGAGCGAGATGCCGCCGGTGTCGAAGGTGATGCCCTTGCCGACCAGCACCACCGGCGCGCGCGACTTCGCCGCGCCGTCGTAGCGCGCGACGATGAAGCGCAGCGGTTCGTCCGAGCCCTGTGCGACCGCGAGGAACGAGCCCATGCCGAGCTTCTCGCAGGCCTTGCGGTCCAGCACCTCGACCTTCAGCCCGTACTCCTTGCCGAGCTTCTTCACCTGATCGGCCAGGTCGCTCGGCGTGCAGTGATTCGCCGGCCGGTTCGCGCACTCGCGCGCCAGGCTCACCCCCTCGGCGATCGCGTGGCCGCGCACCAGGCCCTGCTGCACCGACTTCACGTCGGCCTTGCCGCACAGCACCGTGACCTTGTCGATCTTCGATGCCGGCGGCGCGCTCGGCTTGGTGTGCCGATACAGGTAGGTGGACTCGCGCGTTGCCGTGACCACCGCCTCGGCGAGCGCATCGGTCATCACGCCGGCGCCGGCCAGTCCGACCGCGACATGCCTGGCGCCGCTGCCCTTGACGAGAGCGATTCCGCTGGCGACCGCGGCCTTGAACGCCTTGGCGGTCGACGCACCCGCCGCCGCGAACACCACGCGTGCGGCACGCACGCCCGTCGGCCGATGCAGGTACAAGGTCTTGCCGGCCTTGAGCTCGAGGTCGCCGTGCGCGAGCGCGTCGTTCAGCGCGGTGGCCAGTGGAGCGGCCAGCGCCGGGTCGACGGCGTCGCCGGTGAGCACCAGCACGAGCGCGTCGCAGCCCAGCGCCGCGAGCTTGTCGATGGAAGAAATCTGATGATGAAAGTCCATAATCGCCAGTTCATTGGGCAAGCCGAGCATGTTATTCGATTCCACTTTGCGCCGAGACCTGGCGCGCAACTTCGGCGCCACGCTGGTGGTGATCCTCACCATCGTGCTGACGATGATGCTGATCCGC
>JAYSLR010000204.1:0-4946 GCA_043725365.1 Rhizobacter sp.
TGAGGCCCCAAAACAGGCCCACTTGTCGTTGCAAAGCATCGCCGGGGCCCAACCCCGGCTGCGCTTTGCGCCTAAATTGAGCCTGTTTTGGGGCCTCACACGGGTGCATCCGATGGCCTCTCAGCCTCTCAGGCCGGGTTCAGGCGCGCCGGTGCGATCTCGACCGAGCGCTGGCCGTCGCCGACCCAGGCGCTGCCGTCCTGCACGCTGAGCTGCAGTTGCATGCCGCGTTGCGCGAACGCGGCCAGCGCCTGGCTCTGCGCAGCGTCGATCTGCCAGACCGCGATGTTGCTGGCGCGCGTGATCTTGGTCGCCAGGCCCGCCCACCAGATCGGCGTGCTGGCGCTGAAGCTGTAGACGCTGACCCGATCGGCGCGGCCGCTGGCCTTCATCAGGCGCTTGTCGTCGGGCTGGCCGACCTCGATCCAGTGCTTGATCTCGCCGGTCAGGTCCTTGTGCCAGAGTGCCGGCTCGTCGACGTCCCACAGGTCCTTCGCGAACTCGAGCATGCCGTGGTGGTCGTCGGCCGGCAGGTTCAGCGCCAGCGCGAGCAGCCGGATCATCATGCGCTCGTCGGTCTCCGACGGATGGCGCGCGATCGTCACCGCATGATCGACGTAGACGTTGCGGTCCATGTCGGCGATCTGCAGGTTGGCCTTGTAGATGGTCGCCTTGAGGGCCATGACGGGGACGCGGTGGGTGGGGAGCGGCCGATTGGACCACACGGCGCAGGCGCGACAATCGTGCCCCACACCGGACGAAAGCGCCCCATGAGCATGAAGAAGACCGACCTCGTCAAGAACCTCGCGAAGAAGCTCGACGGCCGCATGCGGGCCGCCGGCGTGCCCGACCGCTTCGCGCAGGGCGCCGCCGAGGCCGTCGACAAGCGCGAGCAGCGGCGCCGCGACGCGGCGGCCGGACTCGTGCCGTTCGCGTGCAAGCTGCCGGGCGAACTCGTCAAGCGGCTGCACGAGCGTGCCGCGGCGCACGAGGGCGGCGTCAACGCGCTCGTCGCCCAGGCGCTGGAGAAGTCGCTGGCCTGAGCGTCGGCCGCGCAAGCCACCGCAGCGCACGGGAGATGTCAGGCCGCGTACAGTGCGCCGACCAAGGCTTGCACGCAGCGCGCACCGGGAGTTTTTGGCATGGCCTCTGAGGAATTCGACCTGTTCGTGATCGGCGCCGGCAGCGGCGGGGTGCGCGCGGCGCGCATGGCGGCTCAGCACGGTGCGCGCGTCGCGGTCGCCGACGACCAGCCGCTGGGTGGCACCTGCGTCAACCTCGGCTGCATCCCGAAGAAGCTCTACAGCTTCGCGGCGCACTACGCCGAGGCCTTCGAGGAGTCGCACGGCTACGGCTGGAGCGCTCCGGCGCCGGTTCTCGACTGGCACGCGCTGAAGGCGGCCCGCGCCGCCGAGATCACGCGCCTGAACGCCATCTATGCGCAGCTGCTGACCGGCGCCGGCGCGCAGGTGCTGCGCGGCCGCGCACGCGTGGTCGGCGCACACGAGGTCGACGTCGACGGACGCCGCCATCGCGCGAAGAACATCCTGATCGCGACCGGCGGGCACCCGGTCGTGCCGGCGTTTCCGGGGTCGGAACTGGCGATCACGTCGAACCAGATCTTCGACCTGCCGAGCTTCCCGCAGCACCTGCTGGTGGTCGGCGGCGGCTACATCGCCTGCGAGTTCGCGTCGATCTTCCGCGGGCTGGGCGCGCAGGTCACGCAGCTGTACCGCGGCGAGCAGGTGCTGCGCGGTTTCGATGCCGACATCAGGCGCTTCGTCGCGGACGAGATGCGCAAGAGGGGCGTCACGCTGCACACGCGCAGCGAGGTCGAGCGCATCGAGCGCGACGGCGGGCGCCTGCGGGTGAGCCTGCGCGACGGCAGCGTCCAGCTCGCCGACCAGGTGCTGTACGCGACCGGGCGCGACCCGAACACCGCCGGGCTCGGCCTGGCCGAGGTCGGCGTGCGGCTGGCCGAGAACGGGGCCGTGCTGGTCGACGACCGCTACCGCAGCAGCCTGGCGAGCATCCACGCCGTCGGCGACGTGATCGACCGCATCCACCTGACGCCGGTGGCGCTGGCCGAGGCGATGGCGCTGGTCGACCACCTGTTCGGCGCGGGCCGGCGAGCGCTCGACTACGAACTGATCCCGACCGCGGTGTTCACGCACCCGAGCGTCGGCACGGTCGGGCTGTCGGAGGCGCAGGCGCGTGAGCGCTTCGGTGCGGTGCGCATCTTTCGCAGTGAGTTCAAGGCGCTGCGTCACACCCTGTCGGGCAGCACCGAGCGCACGCTGATGAAGCGGGTGGTCGATGCGGCGAGCGATCGCGTCGTCGGGCTGCACATGGTCGGCGCCGATGCCGGCGAGATCATCCAGGGATTCGCGGTGGCGCTGAAGGCGGGCGCGACCAAGGCGGTGTTCGATGCGACGATCGGCATCCACCCGACCGCTGCCGAGGAGTTCGTGACGATGCGCGAAGCGGTGGCATGATGCCGGCCTCGCCGACGACCTCCACCGACTCGCCATGCGCACCCTGACCCGAACGCTGCTGATCCTGCCCCTGCTCGCCGCGACGCTCGCCTTCGCGGCCGACAAGCCGAAGAAGGCGGCCGCATTCGGTGGCGGCAAGGGCACCGGCGCCTTCCTGACGAAGGAACAGCTGCGCGGCTGCATGGACCGCCAGACCAAGGTCAAGGACGACGACGACGCGCTGCTGAAGGAGCAGGCCGACATCGCGACGCTGAAGACCGAGATCGCCCGCGTCGGCGACGAACTCAAGGGCCAGCTCGAGACCGTCGACCGCACCAGCGCCGACGCCGTGGCCGCGTACAACGAGGCGGTGGCGGCGCGCGACGCGCAGATCGATGCCTACCAGAAGCGTGTCGATGCGTTCAACACGCGCGTCGACGCGAACCACGAGGCGCACGAGGCGCTCGGCCAGAACTGCACCAATCGCCGCTATTTCGAGGAAGACGAGATCGCGATCAGGAAAGGCAGATAGTGCGCTGAATCGTGACGAAGGGCCGGCGCCGCCGATGGGCCGCGTTGTCCCTGTCCGACGCCTGCGGCACGGTGCGACCCTAAAATCGACGCCTCTGCGACCCCGAGACGCGCGATGACCATTGCCCCGAGCAATCCCCTGCTGCAGCCCTGGAACACCCCGTTCGGCCTGCCGCCGTTCGAGGCCGTGCGGACCGAGCATTTCGAGCCCGCCTTCGACGAGGCCCTGCAGCAGCATCGCGCCGAGGTCGACGCGATCGGCGCGCAGCCGCAGCCGCCCAGCTTCGAGAACACGATCGCCGCGCTGGATCGCAGCGGCCGGCTGCTGCACCGGCTCGAGAGCCTCTTCTACAACCTCGCGGCCAGCGAGACCTCGCCGGCGCTGCAGGCCGCCGAGATGCGGCTGGCGCCGGTGCTGGCCGCGCACGGCAGCGCGATCTCGATGCACCCGGCGCTGTTCGCGCGCATCGATGCCCTGTACCGCGAGCGCGACGCGTTGGCGCTGTCACCCGAGCAGCGGCGCGTGCTCGAGCGCTTCCACCTGAATTTCGTGCGTGCCGGCGCCAGGTTGGGTGCGGCCGAGCAGGCGCGCTATGCGCAGATCATGGGCCGGCTGGCCGAGCTGACCACGCGGTTCGGCCAGAACGTGCTGGCCGACGAATCGGGCTTCCGGCTGGTGCTGCGCGGCGAGGCCGAGAGCGCAGGTCTGCCCGAGTTCGTGCGCGCCGCGACGAAACAGGCGGCGCTCGACCGCGGCATCACCGACGGCCTGCTCGTGACCCTGTCGCGCTCGCACATCGTGCCGTTCCTGACGTTCTCCGAGCGCCGCGACCTGCGCGAGCAGGCCTGGCGCGCATGGACGACACGCGGCGAACACCCGGGTGCCCACGACAACCGGCCGGTCGCGCGCGAGATCCTGGCGCTGCGCAACGAGCAGGCGCGGCTGCACGGCTACGCGAGTTTTGCCGACTACGCGCTCAGCGACACGATGGCCGGCCAGCAGGCGGCGGTGACCGAGCTGCTGACGCAGGTCTGGGAGCCGGCGAAGGCGCGCGCCGCCGAGGAACTCGCGGCGCTGCGCTCGCTGGCGCTGTCGCGCGGCGAATCGGCGCAGCTCGAGCCCTGGGACTGGCGCTACTACGCCGAGAAAGTGCGCCAGGTGCGCTACGAGCTCGACGAGGCGGTCGTGAAGCCCTACTTCCCGCTGACGCGCATGGTCGAGGCGCTGTTCGATTGCGCGCAGCGCCTGTTCGGCGTGCGCTTCGTCGCGCGGCCCGAGCTGCAGGCCTACCACCCGGACGTGATGATCTACGAGGTGCGCGGCGCCGACGACTCGGCCGTCGGCGTGTTCCTGCACGACAATTTCGCGCGCGCGACCAAGCGCAGCGGCGCCTGGATGAGCTCGCTGCGGATGCAGTCGCGCAACGACGGCAGCGAAGGCGGCGAGCGCTCGTTGCCGATCGTGATCAACAACAACAACTTCGCGAAGGGCGCGCCCGGCGAGCCGACGCTGCTGAGCTTCGACGATGCGAGCACGCTGTTCCACGAGTTCGGCCACGGCCTGCACGGGCTGCTCTCGGACGTGACCTACGAGGCCGTCTCGGGCACCAGCGTGCTGCGCGATTTCGTCGAGTTGCCGTCGCAGATCTTCGAGCACTGGCTGGCCGAGCCCGAGGTGCTGAAGCGCCACGCGCGCCACCACCTGACCGACGAGCCGATCCCCGACGCGCTGATCGAGAAGCTGCACGAGGCGCGGCTGTTCAACCAGGGCTACGAGACGGTGCGCTACACCGCGTCGGCGCTGGTCGACATGGCCGCACACGCGCTGACCGATGCGAGCGCGCCCGACGTGGTCGAGTTCGAGCGCGCCGAGCTGGCGCGGATCGGCGCGCCGGCGGTGGTCGGCATGAACCACCGCCTGACGCACTTCCAGCACCTGTT